>NZ_WJWX01000010.1:0-98818 GCF_009661015.1 Brevundimonas sp. SPF441
GCAGATGAAGGCCCGGGTCGAGAGCTTCGCCCGCGCCCACGCCGCCCCCGCGCGCGCGCGTATGGCGGCCGGCGGCGGTGGGCGGGCGGCTGCGGCCGCTATTCAATCGGACTGGGAAGAGTTCTGACGACGACGCGCGTCCGCGTCGTCTGGTCCGCGTCATATTTGACGAGAAAGCCTTCGCTGAAACGAAACGGCTTTTTCAAGCGCGGTTCAAAATTCTTGAGATCGCCCGGTCACAATTTTTGAGAATATGAGCTGGTTGGTTCATAGTTTCTGAGAATGGGAACATTGAGCTAAAAATCTTGAGAGCGCGAACTTGGCGATACGGACTGGGTCGCCGATCGGTGGAGGTCGGCTGGTCCTTCGCTATAGCTCGCAGTGAGCCTGCATCGGCAGGCGAGTAGGCAATCAAAGGCAGCTCAACCCTAGAAACATCATTCGGTCTGATGCTGCAGTTAGCACTGGACTGTTGATCAGCGTCGTCGTGTCCTCCGACAACGAGGTGTTGGGGCTTACCGACATCTAGAGTGCTCTGTCAGCTCTCGTGGTTATGCACGCGACACGCGAAAGTGTTCGATTCAGTTCCAGAAAAGCTTGTGTTTGCAATCGGTCTGTTGGGTAGTCTGTTTACCTCAAGTTGTGACTCGATGACCAAGCTTCCGGTTCTGGAGGACTAACTCATGATCAACGCTATGGCCGAAGGGCTCGCGCGATCGGGGGAAGCGACCGGCGTCTCAGAAGACTATGATCGTGACTGGATGATCCACGCAGTCGAGTCGATGCTGCGCCAAGCGTTTCCAACCCTCGTGATCGTCGGCGCCGGGGCGTCCATCTATTTCAACGACGCTTGTCGCACTTTGCTACCCCTGTCGGCGGTACAGGGCGGCGTATTCGCTGAAATGGCGCCTTCACTATCGACGCAACTTGCAGCGACTGTCGCCAAAGCTTGGGGCGGCGACGCAGGAACGGCAGACGATATCAAGATCCATATCGATCGACCGGACGCTGCACGAGAGATTTGGGTGACGGCGGCGATCACCCCGATTGCTCGCAACGGCAAGGTTCACGCTGTGCTTTGTGTTCTTCGCGACGTCACCGAGGAAAGAAGTCTTAGAGCGCGGCTGCTGACCGCGGAGTCCACCCTCGATTCTTTGGCCAACCTTGCCCCCCTATTTCTGTGGCGTTTGGACAGCCGTGGCGTAATTCGATGGATGAATGAGCGGTGTCAGACCTATCTGGGGGCTGACCTGAAACAGGCGCGGACAGACGGATGGATGGGCTGGCTGCACCCCGCTGAGCGAGACCGTATCATCGCCGACTGGGGTCGGGCTCTTACCTTGGCCAGGCCCTTCGAAAGCCGGCATCGGCTCCGTAGGGCGGACGGCGCCTACACCTGGTTCACTGTGCGCACGCTTCCCCTATTCGACGCGCGCGGCGAGTTGTCCGAATGGCACTCGGCGGCTGTGGAAGCGCTGGACGCGGAGACTACTGCGCCTGAACGCCGACTACTCTGGACCGTCGATGTCGCGGACTGGACCCGTCGCTTCCTCAACATCGACACCCAGGCTGCCTGGCCCGGGGATCGCCCCTCCGTCATGGCCTGGAGCGACCAACTCGCTGCGGTTCTGGAAGAGGACCGCCCCGCGTTTCGGGCCGCGATCGAGACGCTGATGACAGGCAGGTCCGCCGAGGCCGCCTATCGTGTGCGTGACAAGAGCGGGAGCCTGCTTTCGGTGGAGGATAAGGCCTTCCCCCTGATCGAGGCGAACGGGACCGTCAGTCGATTCGTCGGCGAGTCCCGGATCCGCACCCAGGCTGGCAGAGCGGTTCTGTTCGTCGACCCTGCTCGCCGAGGTTGTGCGGTGCGTCGCGCGCTCGAGCGAGAGGAGGTTCGGGTGGATGTAACCGACGCGCTGGATCAGGCGCTCAGGACGCGCGCCGGCGTGCAAACCGTCGTCTATTGTTCCGCCTCGACCATCGTGGACATTCTGCGAGCGACCGAGGTGGTTGGTCGCGAACTGCCAGATACGCCGCTGGTCATACTGGGGGACCCGCTGGCGACGCCGCGCGAGATCATCGCGCTTCACAATGCTGGGGTGGCAGACCTGCTGTCCTACGCAGCTAGCGATGACGCCAACGCCGCCGCCATTGTAGCGCACTGCAAATTGCCTCTATTTGACAATGATTTAACCCTACCTAGTAGACCTACCAAGCAGGCCTTGGCACGGCTGTCCCGCCGTGAACAAGAGATCCTGCAGCTGGCTGTTGAAGGCGGTACGTCCAAAACGATCGGACGCGCCTTGGGGATCAGCCCCAGGACCGTCGATTACCATCGCGGCAAGGCGCTCGATAAGCTGGGTTTGAAGTCGGTCAGCCAGGCGTCTGACCTTTTCACCCCCGTTCCAGTCCGACTTCAGCGCCGATACTAGGCGCGAAAAGTATGGCCCTCGCGCAAACGCCAGGGAATCGCAAACACGTCACGATTGTGTCGAGGCCCGCATTAGCCTCTCCGTTCGGGAGCCGTCGATGAGCTCCCGCCGCTGGGAGGATCACGATGCACACCCGTCCGACGACCGACCGACTGCCGTCTGTCAGCAGCGCCGCCTTGGCCACGCGCCTGCTGGTCGCCGCCGTCTACGCCTTGGGCGCGATCGCCCCCCTGGGGCTTTTCACCGTGGCCGCGCCCGCTCGGGCGCAGACGAGCATCGTCGATGTGTGCACAGGCGTGGCCCTGCCCCGCTCAGCGGTGACGGAGATCATGCGCCCGGTGATCACCGGGATCGCCACCCCTCTGGAGACGTCGATCAACGGTCTGCTCTCGGTCCTCGCGCCGCGCCTCAATCTGAACGCGACCACCCTTCTGAACAACGCGGCCAGCGGTCAGGACATCCGCCTGGGCGTCCTCGATGTGAACGGCAATGTCGTCAATCTCCCCGACGCCTGCATCAACCAGGCCGACGCCTTCACCCTCGAGACCGAGCAGGGGATTTCGATCGGCGGGAACCGCATCACCGGCTTGGGATCCGGCGGGGCCGTCGCCATCGCCGGCGAACTGAACTCCATCGCCTTCGGCAATGGCGCCCTGACGGCCGCCACGGCGGTCGATGCGATCGCGCTCGGCCGCGAAGCGGAGATTCTGGGCGGGGCCTCGGGCTCCATCGCCCTGGGCGCGGACTCGTCCGTGGCGGTCGCCAACAGCCTGGCCCTCGGCGCCGACAGCGCCGCCCTGCGCGGCGCCTTGGCCAACTATGCCGCCCTGGGGGTTTCGACGCCGCAGACCTCCGTCGGCGAGGTGTCCTTCGGCGCGGTCGGGGCGGAGCGCCAACTGACCAACATCGCGGCCGGATCGGCTTTGACCGACGCGGTCAATGTCGGCCAGCTTCAAGGCGTCTCCACCAGCCTTCAGGCCCTGGCCGACCTGGCGGTCACCTATGACGACGCCACGGCCGCCACCCTGACCTTGGGCGGAACAGGAGGCACGCGCATCGCCAATCTTTCGTCGGGCCTTCTCGCCCTCGGCTCCGCCGACGCCGTCACCGGCGGCCAGCTCTTCGGCCTGGGCTCGAGCCTGGCGGCCGAGATCGGCGGCAGCACCCTCTTCAACCCCGCCACCAGCACGATCGACATCGGCCTCACCTACGACGGCGTGGTGTACAGCAGCGTCCAGGAGGCATTGGACGCCATCTTCACGACACCGGGCGGCGGGACGCCCTTCCTGTCGGTAAACTCCGCTCTCGGCGGCGCCCTGGCCGGCGGGCTGAACTCGACCGCCGTCGGCCCCGCCGCCTCGGCCAGCGCCGACAACAGCGTCGCCCTGGGCGCATCCAGCACGGCCGACCGAGGTACCCTGATCGGCTATGCCGCCCTCGGCCTGGATGCAGTTCAGACGTCAGCCGGCGAAGTGTCGATCGGGATTGCCGGCGGCGAGCGTCAGCTGACGAACGTCGCGGCCGGCTCGGCGCTGACCGACGCGGTCAATGTCGGCCAGCTGTTGGGCGTCTCCGACGACCTGCAGGCCCTTGCCGACATCGCCGTCGCCTATGACGACCCCACGGCGTCCAGCCTGACTCTGGCCGGCATCGGCGGCACGGTCATCACCAATGTGGCGGCGGGCGACCTCAGCGCCGGCTCCACCCAGGCCGTCAACGGCGACCAGCTGTTCGCCACAAACACCCAGGTCGGCTTGAACACCACGGCCATCACCAACCTCACGACAGACCTCGGCGTCCTGTCGGATACGGCGGTCATGTATGACGATTTGCTGGCCGGCCGCGTGACCCTGGCCGGCGTAGACGGCACCGTGATCGGCAATGTCGCCGCCGGCGCCCTGTCGGCGACGTCGAGCGAAGCCGTCAATGGCGCGCAGCTGTTCGCCACCAACACCCAGGTCGGCATCAACACGACCGCCATCACCAATCTGACGACGAACCTCGGAACGCTGTCCGATACGGCGGTGATGTACGACGATCTTCTGGCCGGTCGCGTCACCCTGGCCGGCGTGGACGGCACCGTCATCGGCAACCTCGCCGCCGGCGCCCTTTCGGCGACATCGAGCGAGGCCGTCAACGGCGCACAGCTGTTCGCCACCAATACCCAGGTGGCCGTCAACACGACGGCGATCGCCGACATCGCCGCTGCCTCGGCGCTGGCGGTCGTCTACGACGATCCCAGCTTTGAGACCCTGACGCTGGCCGGCGCCGCGGGCACCACGATCAGCAATGTCGCGGCCGGGGATTTGAGCGCGGCCTCGACCGACGCCGTCAACGGCGCCCAGCTGTTCGCGACCAACGCTCAGGTCGCAGACAACACCGCCGACATCATCACCAACACGACGGCCATCACCACCATCACCAACAACCTGAACAATGGCGCGATCGGCGTGGTTCAGTATTCGAACGCGGCAAACCCCACGGTTCCGAACGGCGGCGTGGCGACCAATGACGTGACTCTCGTCGGCGCCCTGACCGGTCCGGTCGGTCTGCATAACGTCGCCGCCGGCCTGATCGCCTCGGGCTCCACTGACGCCGTCAACGGCGGCCAGGCCTTCGCGCTCGGCCAGAGCCTCGCCGCCGGCTTTGGCGGCGGCTCCGCCTTCAATCCGCTGACCAACACCCTGGGCGTCGCCATCACCTATCAGGGCGTCCAATACGCCAGCCTCCAGGCCTTCCTGAACGCCCTGTCGGCGGCTCCGGTCGGCGGCGGCTCAAGCGTCTATCTGGCCGTCAATTCGAACCTCGCGCAAGCGACGGCTCAAGGTCAGGACGGCGTCGCCGTCGGCCCTGAAGCCCAAGCCGTCGCCGACAACAGCATGGCTCTGGGCGCGGGCAGCGTCGCCGATCGCGCCGCCCAGGCCGACTATGCGGCGCTGGGCGTCACGGGCCTTCAGTCGTCGGTCGGTTCGGTCTCGTTCGGCTCGGCCGGCGCCGAACGGCAGCTGACCAATGTCGCGGCAGGCACGGCGGCGACCGACGCCGTCAATGTCGCCCAGCTGCAAGGCGTCTCCGACAGAGTGGACGCCCTGGCCGGGACCGCCGTCTCTTACGACACGACCACCCGCGACACCCTGACCTTGGCCGGCGCCAACGGCACAACCATCACCAATGTCGCCGCAGGACAGGTCAATGCGATCTCGACTGACGCCGTCAACGGATCGCAGCTGCACGCGACCAACACTCAGGTCGCGCTCAACACCACGGCGATCACCAATCTGACGAACAACATCGCGAACGGCAGCCTGGGCCCCGTTCAATATAGTGATGGCGACGACCCCGAGACCCCGAACGGCGGCGTGCGCTCCGACGACCTCACCCTGGTCGGCGCCAGCGGCGGCGCGGTGGGTCTGCACAATGTCGCCAACGGCCGGATCGCCGCCGGCTCGACCGACGCCGTCAACGGCGGCCAGATCTACGAGCTGGCCTTCGCGGCGACCAATGCGGTGCAGTACGACACCGACGCGAACGGCGGACGCACAAACAGCATCACCTTCCAGGGCGGCGACGCCTCGGCCCCGGTGACGCTGAACAATGTCGCGGCAGGCGCGGTGACGGCCGCCTCCACGCAAGCCGTCAACGGATCGCAGCTGTTCCAGACCAACCAGGCCGTCGCGACCGCCCAGACCACAGCCGACAACGCCCTGGCCCTAAGTCAGAACTCGCTCCAGTACGCCGACCAGGGCCAGACCCGCGTCGTCTTGGGTCGCAGCAATGGTCCGGCGGTCACGGTCAGCAACGTCGCCGCCGGGGTCGCCGATACTGACGCCGTCAATGTGCTGCAGCTGCGCGAGAGCATGAACGAAGCGATCCAGCAGTCGAACACCTACACCGACATGCGGCTGGCGGCGGTCAACTACAACGTCCAGGAAGTGCGCAAGCTGGCCTTCGCCGGCACGGCGGGCGCTCTGGCGGCGGCCGGGATGCCGCAGATCGCCGAGCGCGACAAGTCGATGTTTGCGGTCGGCTACGGCACCTACGAGGGCCAATCTGCCATGGCGATGGGCTACTCCCGCGCCTTGGGCGACGGGTCCATGGTCTTCCGGGCCGGCGCGACCTTCGACACCCAGAACCATGTCGGCGCCAACGCCGGTATCGGCTGGAGATTCTGATAAGGAGTGGGGAGCAAAGGCTCCCCCGCTTTACTGGTGACACCCTATTGATCGCATACGTAATGCCGACCTCCTGTTCTCCCTTGATCAGCGCCGACGATTTTAATGCGATGAAAGCGCGCTTCATGGCCTTGGGCGACAGTCTGACAGACGAACAACTTCTCGATTTGGCCGATTGCTATCACGAGATGCTGAGACAAAGACGGGCGATCCGGGTTCGCCATCCTTCACTTGCCCCTTCTTACTCTAGTTCGATCGCTGGGGAGCCTAAGACCTTTTAAATGACTGGCAAGCAGTTTGGGCTAGATCGTTTCGGTGCCATGCATAGGCTCATGTGACCGCAAACAAAGAGCTCTGCTCAGAAAGTATACCCTCTGTAGTGGTCCAGCGTTCGAGAATGTCATTTACGTCGAACGATGTGCGCTTCCAGAGCGCGTGGACTGGGCGCATGCCGGGCCATACAGGCTTGATCCCCAAACGAGCCAAGTTGCACGACACACTTCTGACAGAGAGGCCGACTTCAGAGGCAGCTTTGGTGTGAAAACAAAGCGGCTGGCAAACTCCAACACGTCGCGTTCAACGACAGTCAGCACTTTGTCAGTGATCGAGCGGCTCTGTGCTGTGATGTACCCGGCGTCGACTGCCGCACGGATTCCTGATGAATTTGTCCCAAGGATCCCCGCTGCTACGTGGACGTAAACCGCACCATCAGCGAGCCGGGGACTACCATGAGGTCTAAGCAGCAATAGAGGTGTCCCTCCTAACGTGGAGGGGGTTGAGAGTCGACCACAGGGAAGTAGGTACTGCGCTTAAAGTCTTGACCCAAGATATCAGCCCTGCGCCAGCAGGACTGCACTCGGACATTGTTCTCTAGTTCCAAGATTGGTCGCAGGCCGCTTGCGCGCAGACGTCGCGTAACCGCAACTGCGTTCAGGCCATGCGTGGCGGCGATCTCCGTGCTGGAGACATATGTCTTTCGAAATGCCTGAGCAGACGTTCGCAACACTCCCCGCAGATGACCTGCTGCGGTGAATGTCGTAGCTTGCAAATAGCCGTTTAGGGTGAGGTGCCGAAGGGTCTCACTATCGATCTTAGTCAGGCGCTTAAGCTCGGTCAGGGAAATATTGCCTTTCGGCACTGTTCGTCCATCACGTAGCTTGAGTTTTTTTTATGCTGCTCCGCTTGGGTTTGACGCACACGGTCCCTGACGCTGTAACCCATTGCTTTTCGAAGCTTACCTCTTCGACGGATTTTCGTGACCAAAGCGCGGCAATCTTCGCTTGTGGATTGGCATTCAAAATAGGCTCAATACCTAGCTGTTGCAGCCTCTTCGTAATCGAGACAGCGCCGACGCCTATCGGGCGCGCGAGATCTGCGGACGTGACCAACTCTAGAGCCCACCGATCCACCGAGTTTCTCGAAACAGCGATGAGCCGTCTTTTGCGACCCCAGTCCGCGCAAGCGTGCTGTTGCAATATAAGCGCCGTCAAAGTCCGATGACCGATCCGAAGGCGCTGTGTCGCCTGCTTGACTGACACCATTTCACTACGCCCGAGGCCACTTGGTCCGCGAAGTGTCTCAACTTCTTCGATGTTCACAAATAGATTGGCAAACGACTTCAGACCAGATGGACCGAACCATGCTGCCAAGCGGCCTGCAGCAATGTCGGCGACCAGGCTGACAAATTGGTGCCGCCGAACTTCAGTGATTTGAATGTGGCCCGGCGCATTTGATCGGGATGTCCCCGCGAGCCCGGCGCAAAACTGACGAAGTGCTTTGGGACTGAAGCGTTTTGTTTGGAAATGGCGACAGCGAAAGCTGGCGAATATCATCAATCCATGTATCGGGTGATGGAGGGCGAGCGGTTCCTGCGCAACGAACGGCTCATCGAAAACATCTACGCGCCTAGAGATGTGTTCTGCTCCGTGGCTGAGGCGGAGAAGTTCTACTACATGAACATAAGGGCCGAGTGTGACTGTCTGCATGGCAGTGACAGTACAGAGCTCTACCTTCTGCGAGCTAAGATTGTACCCGACGCTGAGCGGCGAATTAATCAGACGTTCGGTAACCTCACGGATGAACAAGATAAAGAGGCAATCATCTACGCGATGTTCGATGGCAATACATTCTCTGTACAATTCAAGGACATGAAGATCCGAGAAGTTAAGAAGGTCAAGAAGGACTATGTCCGGGTTGGCCGCCTTCTTCCACCCTTCCTGACGAGGATTCAGCAGCGCTACTCTGCGTACATTCAGCGCCCCGGTCTGCCCAGGATTCCTGCCGCCATGCGCTCGGCGGAACAGGTGGCCTAGCGGCGGCGCCGATCATTCTACCGTATCGACTGTATCTTCATGAAGCCGGATGGACTGGAACTGATGGCCGAGCCTTCTACCCGGATCCACTACGTCATGGCGGTAGCGCGCGCCTTGGTGTCGAGTGACAAGCCCGTCTCGCCTCCGCAGGTCTATGACTGGCTGGAGGCAAATGGGCTGCGTCGAGTGCGAAATGCTCCAGCTGGCACTGAGCTTGATCAAGACTTCCACAAGGAGGTGCGCTTCGCGCGCCAGGAGTTGGCCGATTGCGGTTTGGTCCGCAGCGTTAACGGTCTCTGGACTGTCGTGCAGTTGGACGACCTTCTTCATCTGACCCCGGACCTCGCCCGGGATATGATTACGCGCAATCGGCGAGATCGAGACGACCGCCGGGACAGGGGTGAGCACGCGGGTCCTTCATCGATGGTGCGCCGCTTCGATCCGTCGCCGACAACCGGACCCGACCGTCAGAATGGACGTCGGTCATACGCAGAAGAGATGGTCGAGCATCAACTTATGCGTTTCGTTTCGGCGATACGGACCTTTGGAAGATCGGATTCGCGTCGGGGGTCGATGCCCGCTTGCGGGAGGTGAACAGGCATATTCCGACTGAGCTTGGAGGCTCTAGTTGGACGCTGTTCCTCTCAGCCCAATGGCCATCCCAGCTCGCTGCCTACTCGATGGAGCAGGACGTGCTCCATCGAGTAGGCAGCGAGCGCACGATGTTCGAGAGGGTCCAATGCACGCCCGAAATACTCAGGGCTATTTGGCGATCGGCACGGATAGCGATAGCCGCGCAGCATCGAACATCACTTGTTGTACAGGGCTGAGCGGTAAGAGGCTGCTAAACGCCACTCTTGGTAGCCAGCTCGTAGTTGTCATGCGCATGGCTTTGGGCATCGGACATGAATGTCGCTTTAACGCAACACCCCTGATGGCTGCTGTTGGCACCATACCGACGCTGATTTCACGAGTGAGATTCGTCTCTGGTACGCGCAAGAAGCCGACCGGCTAGATGTGACTTCAGTCTCACCTATTGTGATCCGAGTCTCAGCTTTAGTGACCCGGACCACATGTCGCCTTCGTCATCAGACGTCGACGGCGGCGTCCAGGGCGTTGTCCTGGATGAACTCGCGCCGGGGCTCGACGACGTCGCCCATCAATTTGGCGAACAGGTCGTTGGCGTCTTCCTCGTGCTCGACCGAGACCTGCAACAGGGTGCGGGCGTTGACGTCCAGCGTCGTCTCCCACAGCTGCTCGGGGTTCATTTCGCCCAGGCCCTTGTAGCGCTGGATCGACAGGCCCTTCTTACCGGCATCCAGCACGGCGGTCAGCAAGTCCAGCGGACCGCGAATGGTCGTGGACTTGTCCTTGCGGCGGTAGGTGGCTGGGGCGACGAAGACGCCGTCGAAAGCGGCTGCGCGTTCGGCCAGACGACGGGCGTCCAGCGAGCGGATCAGGGTCTCCTCCAGCACGATGGTCTCCTGCACCGCGCGACGGGTGCGGGTGAAGACTACGGCGCCCTGTTCGCCCGGCGCGCCCGTCCACTCGCCATCGCCCTCTTCGGCATAGAGGTTCAGGCGCACGGCGGCGGCGGCCGAGGCGGTCGCCATGTCCGAATGCTCTGCGAACAGACCGGCGAGCGCCGCCTGTTCGATAGCGAAGGCGGGGGCGCGCTGGCTGAGGCGATCGACGCTGGCGCTGAAGGCCTTGGCCTCGCGCACCAGGGATTGCAGGTCCAGGCCCAGTCGACGCTCGCCAGTGGACAGGTCCAGCTCGGCCTCTGACGAGCCTTCCTCGATCAGATAGGCGTCCATCTCGGCCTGATCCTTCAGGTAGCGCGACTGCTTGCCCTTGGAGACCTTATAGAGGGGCGGCTGGGCGATATAGACGTGGCCGCGCGTGATCAGCTCGGGCATCTGACGATAGAAGAAGGTCAGCAGCAGGGTGCGGATGTGGGCGCCGTCGACGTCGGCGTCCGCCATCAGAATGATCTTGTGATAGCGCAGCTTGTCGGCGTTGAAGTCGTCGCGGCCGATGCCGGTGCCCAGCGCCAGGATCAGCGTGCCGATCAGGTCCGACGACAGCATCCGGTCAAAACGCGCGCGCTCGACGTTCAGGATCTTGCCGCGCAGGGGCAGGACGGCCTGGTTCTCGCGGTTGCGCGCCTGTTTGGCCGAGCCGCCGGCGGAATCGCCCTCGACGATGAACAGTTCGGACTTGGCTGGATCGCGCTCCTGGCAGTCGGCCAGCTTGCCCGGCAGGCTCGAGATTTCCAGCGCGGACTTGCGCCGCGTCAGGTCGCGGGCCTTGCGGGCGGCCTCACGCGCCGACGCCGCCTCGATGATCTTGGCCACGATCTGCTTTGCCTCGACCGGATGCTCCTCGAACCAGGTCGACAGGCCTTCCGAGCATAGGGCCTCGACGGCCGGACGCACTTCGGAGGAGACCAGCTTGTCCTTGGTCTGGGAGCTGAACTTGGGATCCGGCACCTTGACCGACAGGACGCAGGTCAGGCCCTCGCGCGCATCCTCGCCGGTGACGGAGACCTTCTCCTTCTTTCCAGCGCCCGAGCTCTCGATATAGCCGCCCATGACGCGCGTCAGGCTGGCGCGGAAGGCCGACAGGTGGGTGCCTCCATCCCGCTGGGGGATGTTGTTGGTGAAGCACAGCATGGTCTCGTGGTAGCTGTCGTTCCACCACAGGGCGAGATCCAGTTCGATCCCTTCCTTCTTGCCGCGAATGACGATGACGTCCTTCAGGATCGGCGTCTTGGACTTGTCGAGGTGGCGCACGAAGGCTTCGACACCGCCCTCGTAGTGCAGGATCATCTCGACCGGCTCGGCGTGGCGCTGGTCGGCCAGTTTGATGACCACGCCCGAGTTCAGGAAGGCCAGTTCGCGCAGGCGGTGTTCCAGCGTCTTCAGGTCGAAGTCGATGTGGCTGAAGGTGGTGACCGACGGGAAGAAGGTGACCTCTGTGCCGCTCAGCGGCTTGCCCGTGTCCTCGCGAATGGGGGCGTCGCCGGTGACTTCCAGCGACTTGACCGTGTCGCCGCGCTCGAAGCGCATCTGGTGCGCCTTGCCGTCGCGATAGATCTTCAGCTCCAGCCAGTCGGACAGGGCGTTGACCACGGACACGCCCACGCCGTGCAGACCGCCGGACACCTTGTAGGAGTTTTGGTCGAACTTACCGCCGGCGTGCAGCTGGGTCATGATGACCTCGGCCGCCGAAACGCCTTCGCCTTCGTGGATGCCGGTGGGAATGCCGCGGCCGTTGTCGGTCACGGTGACCGAGCCGTCGCTGTTCAGGATGACCTGGACCAGGTCGGCGTGGCCGGCCAGGGCCTCGTCGATGGCGTTATCGACCACCTCATAGACCATGTGGTGCAGGCCCGAGCCGTCGTCGGTGTCGCCGATATACATGCCGGGGCGTTTGCGCACGGCGTCCAGGCCTTTGAGAACCTTGATGGAATCGGCGCCGTATTCGGGCAGGTCGGCAATCGGATCGGTCATGAAGTCATTGGCTCTGAAGTCCCGACCGGGACGGGGATGGAGCGCCGGACCCGGCGCTCGAATCGACGGCGGGATCGCACCGCGCCGAAGCCCGCAACATATAGGAAATTTCGGCGAAAAAGCGAGGAATTCCGCGCCGAAACCCTAGTCGCTCTCCAGCGCGCCGCCGGCTACGCGGACGAACTGGGCGCGGCCTTCCAGACCGGCGAACAGGTCGCGTTCTGTGCCGGTCATGAAGGCCTGAAGATCCAGCGCCGTGATCTCGTCGAACAGGGCGGCGCGGCGGCGTTCGTCGAGGTGGGCGGGGGCTTCGTCCAGCAGCAGGATCGGGCGCGCAGCATGATCTGAAAGCCGCGCGATCTGCGCCAGGATCAGGTTCAGGACCAAGGCCTTCTGCTCACCCGAAGAGCCCTCGGCGGCGGGGCGCTGTTTCTCGCGGTGAAGCGCGGTCAGGTCGGTGCGGTGCGGCCCGAACAGCGAGCGGCCAGCGGCGCCGTCGCGGGCGCGGGCCTTGGCCAGTCCGTCGCGGATGGCGGCGGCGATCTCGTCTTCCTCGGCGCCCGCTTCGGCCATCTGTTCGGCGAGACCTTCAAGGCCCAGGTCGGCCTGGGGGAAGGGACGATCGCTGCGGGCGTCGATGGCGGCCTGAAGCGCGTGCAGGGCGGCGACGCGGGCGAGGGCGGCGCGGGCTCCGGCCTCGCCCAGCCGAACCTCCAGGGCGTCCAGCCAGACGGGGTCGGCCTCACGGCCGTCCTGGGCGTCGTTCAGCAGGCGCAGTCGCTCGCGCAGCGCCTTTTCATAGGCGGAGACGCTGGCGGCATGATCGGGGTCGGCGGCGAAGACCAGCCGATCGAAGAACTTCAGCCGCTCGGCGCGCGCGTCCGAGAACAGCCGATCCTGTTCCGGCGTCGCCCAGACGGGACGCAGATAGTCGAGCAGCCGCCCGGGCTGGGCCGTCTCGCCGTCGATCCGCACGATGCGCCGCGCAGCGCCCGCCGTTTGGACGCCGGTGCCCAGCCGCGTCTCGTCATCCAGTTCGACCATGACGGCCCAGGCGCGTCCGGTCGCCTCGCCCGGCTCGCGCCGGCCCATCTCGGCGGCGGTGGCGCCCCTCAGCCCCTTGCCGGGGGTCAGCAGGCTGATCGCCTCCAGAAGATTGGTCTTTCCCGCTCCGTTCGGCCCATGCAACACCACAGGCCCGGAGGTCATCTCCAGCCGCGCCCCTGCATAGGAGCGGAAGTCGGTGAGGGTGAGGGAGGTGATCACGCTCGCTCTCTAACGCGCGTGAGGCAGGATTACACCCGAAGCGGCATCAGCACATACTGGACGCCCGGATCGCCCGGATCGAGCACCAGCGTCGGGGAGGCCGGGTCGGCGAAGCGGAAGGCGGCGTTTTCGCCCGTGATCTGGCCGGCGACGTCCAGCAGGTAGCGGGCGTTGAAGCCGATCTCGAACGGTTCGTCGGAATAGCCGATCTCGACCTCTTCCTCGGCTTGGCCGGCTTCCATGTTGCGCACGGTCAGCTTCACGCGGTCGTTGTCGAACGCCAGTTTCACCGAACGGCTCTTCTCGGCCGAGATGGTGGCGACGCGGTCGACGGCCTTGGCGAACAGGGCGTTGTCGATGTCGGCCTGTTTGTCGTTGCCGCGCGGAATGACGCGCAGATAGTCGGGGAAGGCGCCGTCGATCACCTTGGAGGTCAGGGACGCCTCGCCCATCTGGAAGCGGATCTTCTGTGCCGAGACGGTGACCTCGACCGGGCCGCCGGCATCGTCCAGCAGGCGACGGACCTGATCCACGGTCTTGCGCGGCACGATGACGCCGGGGCCGCCGGCCGCGCCCTCGGGCGCCGGGGTTTCGGCCAGGGCCAGGCGGTGGCCATCGGTGGCGACGGCGCGCAACAGCGGAATGCCGGCCTCGGCGACCGTATGCAGATACAGGCCGTTCAGGTAGTAGCGCGTTTCCTCGGTCGAGACCGCGAACCGGGTCTTGTCGATCAGGCGCGCCAGATCCTCCTTGGGCAGGACATAGGAGGCGCCGGCGCTGTCAGTGGACATGACGGGGAAGTCGCCCGCCGGCAGGACCGGCAGGTTGAAGCGCGACCGGCCGGCCGAGACGACCAGGCGGGGATCGTCGCCCGAATAGAGCAACGAGACCTCGGCGCCTTCCGGCAGCTTGCGCACGATCTCGTACAGGGTGTGGGCGGGGGCCGTGATCTGGCCCTCGACCTGAACCAGGGCCTCGGCCTCGTCCACCATCTCCATGTCCAGATCGGTGGCGGCAAAGGCCAGCCGGTCGCGGCCCGCGCTCAGCAGGACGTTGGACAGGATTGGAATGGTGTTTCGACGTTCGACGACGCTCTGCACGTGGCCCAGGGCCTTCAGGAGCGCGGATCGTTCGATGGTCAGCTGCATGTCGTCTCGCCCGGCGCGGCCGACTCGCAAGGCGGCTGCGGTTAAGTGACCTGGGACACTAGCGGATTGGGCGCGGGCTGCAAGGAAGTGGCGCGTGGTTAGTGGCGAGTGGCGAGTGGATATTGGGGGCAACTCGGTAGGAGGAGACAGTTTCTCCTCGCTCGTCACTCGCCACGCGTCACTCGCCGCTCGAAATCAGCCCCGCAGCTTGCGCGTCAGGGCCTCGACGTCGCGGGCGATCTGATCGTCCTGCGGCATCAGCTCCTCGATCTTGCGCACGCCGTGCAGGACCGTGGTGTGGTCGCGTCCGCCGAAACGACGACCGATGTCGGGGTAGGAGCGGGTCGTGTGCTGCTTGCACAGATACATGGCAATCTGGCGCGGGCGGGCGACCGAACGGGTGCGGCGTTCGCTGAGCAGGTCGGCCTGTTTCATGTTGAAGTGGTCGGCGACCGTCTTCTGAATCTCGTCCACGGTGATGCGGCGCTCGGGCCCGCCGCGCATGGCCATGCCCAGCAAGGTCGAGGCTTCGTCGACCGACACCGACGACAGGCGCGCGCCGGCAGCGGCGGCCAGGGTATTCACGGCGCCCTCGAGCTCGCGCATCGAGCCGGGGGTGCGGTCCACCAGCTGGGCCAGGACCTCCGGGTTGGCCTCGCCCTGGACGACGCCCAGGGCCGACAGGGCCTTCAGACGGTTCTGGGCCACGGCGATCTTCAGCTCGCGGTCGCCTGCCTCGACCGGGCAGGTCAGGCCGGCGGCGAGGTGGCTGCGCAGGCGCGGCTCGACCTCGGTCAGGGCCATGGGCGCACGGTCGGCCGAGAAGACGATGCGTTTGCCGTCCTCGATCAGGGCGGTCAGGGTCGAGAGCAGTTCTTCCTGGGTCGACGTCTTGCCGCCCACGAACTGGACGTCGTCCAGCAGCAGCATGTCGGCCGAGCGCAGGCTTTCCTTGAAGGCGGCGGTCGAGCGGTCCTGCATCGCCTTGACGAAGGTCGACAGGAAACGTTCGGCGGTCAGATAGACGACCTTGGCCTCAGGCCGCAGACGCTGGGCCTCCCAGGCGATGGCGTTCAGCAGGTGGGTCTTGCCGTAGCCATAGGGGCCGCAGAAGAAGACGGGGTTGAAGTGGCCGTCGGCCCAACTGGCCACCTGTTTGGCGATGGCGAGGGCGAAGGCGTTGCCCTGGCCCTCGACGAAGCTGTCGAACGTCAGGCGATCCTGCAGACCGGCGGCGCGCACCGCGCGGGCGCCGTCAGCGCTGATCGGGGCGGCGGGCGCCATCTGCGGCGTGGCGGCGAAGGCGGCCAGGCGCGGGGCGGCGTCCACCACATTGCCCGGCATCACGGCCGAGGCCGGCGGCGCCGATCCCACTTCGGCGCGGCAGCGCACCTCGAGACGGCGCGACAGGCCGTCCAGGCCCAGCCACAGCTCGTTCATGCGACGCAGGGCGTTCTTGCGCACCCAGTCGCGGGCATAGGCGGTCGGGGTGACCAGGATCAGATGGCCAGCGTTGTCCAGGCGGACGGCCGACGGGGCGATGTAGGACGAGAAGGGACCATCGCCGATTTCAGCGCGCAGGCGCACGGACGCCTCGCTCCAAATGCGGTCCGGATCCGTCAGTCCCGACGTCTTCGTTCCGCCTGCCATCGCCGCTGCGCCCCCAACCATCTTTGCCCGCCCACCTTAGAAGAACCATTCCGACCTTCCGCGCTTCAAGGCGATGGTTCAGGGACGACTTCTCCTGCGCCGAAAAGCGATGCTTTTCGGACGGGGTCTAACCTCTGAACAGACATCTCCCGCCGACGCGAAACATAGGCCTCGCGCCGTCTTCATCCGTGCTGGGATGGAAGTGCGTTAGAGGCCAAAACTTACGCCGCGAGCCGGGTGGGTCAACGCTGATTCGTTGGTCGATTCGCAGTTAAATTGTTTGACTCCGTCAAACCCTGACACCGCTTGGAATTTCGGCCGGATCATGGCTCGACGATCGGTGTTTTAGATTTGGACAGTTAGCGACACAACGCAAAACGGCGAAGGAGCTTGCGCGCCTTCGCCGTTGATATTGCTTTATAATCCCACAACGAAACAGCGACAGCTGCTCCGTCCGCTGTTGGATTAATTTTGGCTCAGGCGGCCGACAGCTTCTTCAGCTGGGCGGCCAGGCGCGAAACCTTGCGCGAGCCGGTGTTCTTGTGAACGACGCCCTTGGAGACGGCGCGCATCAACTCGGACTGAGCCTCGATGAAGGCGGTCTTGGCGACGGCGGCGTCGCCGCCAGCCAGAGCTTCCTGGAACTTGCGCAGATAGGTGCGGACGCGCGAACGGCGCGCCTTGTTCACTTCGGTACGCGCTTCGATCTTGCGGATCGCCTTGCGGGCGCCGGGGTTGTTGGCCATGTCAAACCTTCGAACGGAAAACGCCGCGGAGCACACGTCCACGGCGCGGAAATCTCAAGAGGGCGGGCCTATAGCCGAAAGCCCGGAGGCGGTCAACGCGGAGTCTTCATCGCTGGACTCCGAGGTTGGGCCAAGACGCCGGTTTGAGCGTGTCTTGCGGGCTGCCTTCAGAACGCAACCCAACAGGCTTTAACGCGCCCTAGCGGACTTTCCGTCGCAGGTTTTTGCGTCGTGTTGAAAGTGCGCAACGCTTTCACTTTGTTCATGAATTGTGTCGTTTTACGGCCATGTTTGTCCCGTCCTGACAAGGGCTGAAATCATCTCCCGGATCGTCGTTCCATGACCCAGACCGCGCTTCTCCTGCTTGCGCTGGCCCCCGCCGCCGGTGTCGTCCAGCCTGTTCAGGCCCAAACCAACGAGGCCCAGCCGGTAGAAGCCCAGGCGCAGGTCCAGCAGGAGGAGCCGACGGTCGTTCTGCCGGACGTGGAGGTGACGGCGGCGCGGCGCGGGGTGGCCCTGGGCGGGCAGGAACCGATCGTCTCTTATGACTCCGCCCAGATTCAGGCGTTCGGCGCGACCAACATCGGCGAGCTGATCACCCTGCTGGAGGCCCAGACCCGCAGCGCGCGGGGCGGGTCTCCGGTCTTCCTGGTCAACGGGCGGCGTATCTCGGGCTTCCGCGAGATCCGCGGCATTCCGCCCGAGGCCATCGACAGGTTCGACGTCCTGCCGGAAGAGACCGCGCTGTCTTATGGCTACAGCGCCAATCAGCGGGTGGTGAACATCGTGCTGAAGGCGGACTTTAAGTCCCTGACCGCCTCGGTCAACGTCAGCCGGCCGGAGCAGGGCGGTCGCACGACCACCGCCAGCGAGAACAACGTCCTGCGCATCGCCGGCTCCGATCGCTGGTCAGTCGATATCAACGGCACGACCTCCAACACCCTGTTCGAGACCGAGCGCGACATCGACCGCAGCACGACGGCCGGCGGCGACAGCGAACTGGCCAACGCCTATCGCACCCTGCTGCCCAAGACGGACGAGCTTTCGGTGTCGGGGACCTACAAGCACGACCTGAACGACAAGGTCGGCATGACGCTGAGCGGCAGCGTGGAGGACTCAAACAGCTTCAGCTACCAGGGCCTGCCCAATGTTCAGCTGACCGTGCCGGGGACCAATCCGTTCTCGCCGACCGGTCAGAACGTGGATCTGTTCAGCTATCTGGACCTGCCCGGCGCCCTGACGCGCAAGACCGATACCCGTACGGCCGAACTGGGCACCGTGTTCGACGGCTATGTCGGCGATTGGCGCTGGACGGCGACGGGGGAATATAGCCGTGTCGAGACCGACACCACGACGGGACGAGGTGTGAACGCGACGGCGTTGCGGGCCCTGATCGCGGGCGATCTGACCGTCAATCCGTTCGGCGACCTGACCGACCGGGCTATCGTCAATCCGCGCGACACTGCCAACTCTGTGGCCCAGACGGCGACGGCGGAACTGGTGTTGAACGGGCGTCCCTATGAGCTGCCGGCCGGCGACATCACCTCGACCTTCAAGGTCGGGGCTGGTTATCAATCGCTGGATTCCGAGAGCCTGCGGTTCTCCGAGAGCCTGGGTTCAAGTGTCGCCGTGGATCGGTCGCAGTCGCGCAACTCGGGCAGCGTCCAAGCCAACTTTGACCTGCCGATTTCCAACGTCGAGCGCGGCGTCCTGCCCAAGATCGGCGACCTGTCGGCCAATCTGAACCTGGCCTACCAAGAACTGTCCGACTTCGGCGGCGTGTCCTCGGTCGGGGCCGGGCTGAACTGGTCGCCAGTCGAGCGGCTGTCGTTTTCGGCCAACTATTCCGACGAGGGCAAGGCTCCGACGGTCCAGCAGCTAAACGACCCGACAGTATCGACGCCGAATACGCCGGTCTTCGACTTCCGCACCGGCCAGACCGTCGAGATCAACCGCATCACCGGCGGCGATCCCAATCTGCAGGCCGAGGATCGGCGAATCCTGAAGCTGGGCATGAACTGGCAGCCGGTGTCGGACAAGGATTTTCGCCTGAACCTGGCCTACACCCGCACCGAGGCGGACAATGAAATCTCCAGCTTCCCGGCCATCACGCCCGATCTGGAAGCGGCGCTGCCGGATCGGTTCGTTCGCGATGCGGACGGCAATCTGGTGTCCATCGACGCCCGTCCGCTGAACTTCTTCAAGCGCGAGCAGCAGGACGTACAGTGGGGTTTCAACTTCTCGCGCCCGTTCGGCAAGCCGAACCCGGCGGCGGCGGGCGGTCGTGGTCCGGGCGGACGCGGCGGTCCTGGTGGCGGCCCGGGCGGCGGCGGAATGATGATGGGCGGACCGGGCGGCCCTGGCGGACCCGGCGGCGGCGGGCGGATGCGCGGCGGGCGTGGATCGGGAATGCAGCCCGGCCAAGGCATCTTCAACCTGTCGCTGACCCACACCTGGCGTGTCCAGGACGAGGTCACCATTCGCGACGGTCTGGCGCCGCTGGATCTGCTGGACGGCGATTCCATCTCCGGCTCGGGCGGTCAGTCGCGCCATGAGGTCCAGCTTCAGACCGGCCTGTCCAGAAACGGTGTGGGAGCCTTCGTCAACGCCAACTGGCGCTCGGGCACGACGGTCAACGGCGACGCGCTGGGTTCGCCCGATCTGGACTTCTCGGGCCGGACCACGGTCAATCTGTTCGCCTTCGCCGACCTGACCCAACGCACGTCATGGGTCGAGCGCTTCCCGTTCCTGAAGGGCACGCGGATCGGCTTCGGCGTTCAGAACATCTTTGACGACCGCGTCTCGGTGACCAGCAGTGACGGCCAGACGCCGGTCAACTACCAACGCGACTACTTGGACCCGCAGGGGCGCGTCTTCCGCATCAATCTGCGCAAGATCCTCTTCTAGAGGATCACGGCCAGACGGTCGCCAGGGCGATCATCACGACGGCGGCGGCGAGCGCCAGGGGAAAGAAAAGACGGTCGGACATCGATCCGACCGTTACCCCGGCGTGCGCGTCGCCACAAGCAATGGCGAGGCCTGCGAGCCTTGACCGACTTCGGAGGGCGTCCTAACCCCGAATGACTGTATTCCGAAGGACCGACCGAATGCCGCGCCTGATCCTGCTCCGCCACGGCCAGAGCCAGTGGAACCTCGAGAACCGCTTCACCGGCTGGGTCGACGTCGATCTGACGGCGGAGGGCGAGGGCCAGGCGCGTCGCGGCGGTGAACTGATCGCCGAGGCCGGGTTCAAGCCGGCGGTGATGTTCACCTCGGTCCTGACGCGCGCCCAGCGCACCGGCGCCCTGGCGTTGCAGGCGGCCGGCCTGACCGATGTGCCGGTGATCGAGGACTGGCGGCTGAACGAGCGCCACTACGGCGGTCTGACGGGTCTGAACAAGGCCGAGACGGCCCAGAAGCACGGCGAAGACCAGGTCAAGATCTGGCGCCGCAGCTATGATGTGCCGCCGCCCCCGCTGGCCCCCGGCGGCGAGTTCGATTTCAACGCCGATCCCCGCTACGCCGGCAAGGCCATTCCCGACACCGAAAGCCTGAAGACCACGCTGGACCGGGTGAAGCCCTATTGGGACGCCGAGATTGCGCCGCGTCTGAAGGCGGGCGAGGACGTGCTGATCGCCGCCCACGGAAACTCCCTGCGCGCCATCGTCAAACTGCTGTTCGGCGTGCCGGACGATGAGATCGTCGGCGTCGAAATCCCCACGGGCAATCCGCTGGAGATCGATCTGGACGGGGATCTGAAGCCGACCGCAGCCCGCTACCTCGACGCCGCTCGCGCCGAGACATTGCCGACCGCATCATGAGCTGGAGCGAAGCCGACCAGGCCTTTATGGCCCAGGCGATCGCCCTGGCGACCGGCCGGATGGGCGAAACCTGGCCCAACCCGGCGGTCGGCTGCGTCATCGTCAAGGACGGCCGGGTCATCGCCCAGGCCGCCACCGCGCCGGGCGGTCGTCCCCATGCCGAGGAGCAGGCCGTGCCGGCCGCCGGCGCGGATGTCGTGGGCTCGACCGTCTATGTCACGCTCGAACCCTGCGGCGCTCGGTCGTCCGGCCGCAAGTCCTGCGCCCACTTCCTGACCGAGGCGGGCGTGGCGCGGGTCGTGATCGCCTGTATGGACCCGTCGCCGTTTGCGGCCGGGCGCGGCACCGAGCGACTGCGCGCACAAGGGCTGACCGTGGAAACCGGCCTGATGTGCGAAGAAGGCGCGGCCCTGTGCGAAGGCTTCCTGCACCGGCTGGAAACCGGTCGCCCGATGGTGCGCATCAGCGAGGACGGCGCAGGCTTCGACGGCCGGTTCGTCGCCTCGCCCAAGGCCGATCTGGTCACCGAGCTGAAGCGACTGGGCGAAGCCGGTTATACGCGCCTGTGGACCGGGCCGGGCGAGCTGGCCGAGGCCCTTCAGGCCCAGGGGCTGCTGACCGTCTGAGGCGGCTTCGCCGTTCAAAGGTTTCTTAAGTCAGGGCGCGTAATGTGCCCTGATGGCCCTCGCCGCTGAACCCCTCGTGAGAAAGCGCCTGACGCAGGCGGAGCTGGACGTCATCTGCGCCCGGCACGATCGGCTGTTCCAGGCCCGACCCGGCGGCGCGCGCGCGGTCTTCGCCTGGATGGACCTGTCGGGCCTCAGCCTGAAGGGCCGCAATCTGGCCGACGCCGATTTCGCCGCCGCCTGTCTGGAAGGCTGCGATCTGACCGGGGCCAAGCTGGACAACGCCAACTTCTTCGGCGCGGACATGCAGGATGCGATCCTGGCCGAGGCCAGCCTGCGCCGCTCCGACCTGCGCGGCGCCTGTCTGCGCGGGGCGGACCTGTCGGGGGCCGATCTGTTCGAGGCCGACCTGCGCGAGGGCACCATCGCGGCCGCCGACGCCAGACTGGGCTTCAAGGTCATCGAACCGCGCCACCGCGACGAGACCGAGGCCAGCGGCGCCTGCCTGGCCGGCGCCAATCTTCAACGCTCCAAAATGGCCGGCGTCATCGCGGTGAAGGCCGACTTCTCTGGCGCGGTGATGAAGGACTGCAAGCTCGTGCGGGCCAATCTGAAACAGGCGGATTTCCGCGGTGCCGACCTCGCCGGCGCGGATCTGTCAGGGGCGGATTTGTCGGGCGCGGACCTGCGCGACGCCATCCTTGTGGGCTGCAAGACGACCATGTGGCGCGCCGACGGCGCCGACATGCAGGGCGCCCTGACCGACAACAAGTCGTCCTGCGAATCCGTGGAAAAGATGCCGGCCGCCGAGATGCTGCGCGAACACGCGCGCTGGTGCGAGACCGGCGGCGCGGAAGGACAGCCGTCGGTCTTCAACGGCGTCGACCTGCGTCCGCTGAAGTCGATCACGGGCCTGAACCTGACCGCCCTGTCGGCCAAGGGCGCGGTCTTCTACGGCCTGGATATGGAGGGGGTGCAGTTGCAGGGCGCTCAGCTTGACAACGCCGACCTACGCTCCGCCAAGCTGCGTCGCGCCGACCTGCGCGGGGCGCGCCTGCGGGGCGCGCGACTGAACGGAGCGGACATGCGCGAGGCGCAACTGGGGCCGCTTCTGATCGCCGCCGACCGGCTGATGCCTGCAGATCTGACAGGCGCCGTGCTCCGCGGCGCGGACCTGTCGGGCGCCGACCTGAAGCGCGCCGTCCTGGCCGGCGCCGATCTGGGCCGTGCAACGATGCACGGCGCTCAGACCCGCCAGGCCGACCTGACCGACGCCAATCTGGCGGGCGTGCGCGGCCTGACCATCGATCAGGCCGCTTGACGCCTTAGGCCAGCGCCTTGAGCTGATCGACCAGATCGGTCTTTTCCCAGCTGAAACCGCCGTCCGCGTCCGGCTCGCGGCCGAAGTGGCCGTAGGCGGTCGTGCGGGCGTAGATGGGCTTGTTCAGGCCTAGATGCTGGCGGATCGCCCGCGGCGTGGCGCCGCCGATCAGGTCCAGGATCTTGTCTTCCAGAACGGCTTCGGAGATCTTGCCGGTGCCGTGCAGATCGACATGGATCGATTGGGGCTTGGCCACGCCGATGGCGTATGAAATCTGGATCGTGCAGCGGTCGGCCAGGCCGGCGGCGACGACGTTCTTGGCCAGATAGCGGCAGGCGTAGGCGGCCGAACGGTCCACCTTGGTCGGATCCTTGCCCGAGAAGGCGCCGCCGCCGTGGGGCGCCGCGCCGCCGTAGGTGTCGACGATGATCTTGCGGCCGGTCAGGCCGGCGTCGCCGTCCGGTCCGCCGATCTCGAAGATGCCGGTGGGGTTGATGTGCCAGACGGTGTTCTCGTCGGTGAAGCCTTCCGGCAGCACTTCGAGAATATAGGGTTTGACGATCTCGGCGACCTGCTCAGAACTCAGCCCCTTGGCGTGCTGGGTCGACAGGACGATCGAGGTGGCGCGCACCGGCTTGCCGTCCTCGTACTCGATCGTGACCTGGCTCTTGGCGTCGGGCTCGAGCTGCGAGCCCCCGGCGTGGCGGACCTCGGCCAGGCGTTTCAGGATGTTGTGGCTGTACTGCAGGGTCGCCGGCATCAGCTCCGGCGTCTCGTTCGATGCATAGCCGAACATGATCCCCTGATCGCCCGCGCCCTCGTCCTTCTCGTTGGTCGAGTCGACGCCGACGGCGATGTCGGCCGATTGGGCGTGCAGGAAGCAGGAGTAGTCCGCCGTCTCCCAGTGGAAACCGTCCTGCTCATAGCCGATGTCCTTAACCGCGGCGCGGACCAGCGGCTCCAGGCTGTCGATGATGCTCTGGGTGAAGGCTTCGTTCTGTTCCTTGGTGTTGCCCGGCTGGGTGGCGCGAACCTCGCCGGCCAGCACGATGCGCTGGGTCGTCACTAGGGTCTCGCACGCCACGCGCGCCTCGGGGTCCTTGGCCAGGAAGGCGTCCACGACGGTGTCGGAGATGCGGTCCGCGACCTTGTCGGGGTGGCCTTCGGAAACGCTTTCCGAGGTGAAGAGGAAGGAAGAACGAGCGGCCAAGAGAGGCTCCTGTCAGTGTCAGACCGACAGACATATAAAGATATGCTTATATGTTCAAGTGATCTGACGCAGCGCCCAGCCGCCAGAAACTGCTTTGCGGCGTAAGCATATCGGCTGACTCCCCCTCATTTTAGGGTAAACAGGCCCAAGGGGGTCCCCATGCCAGAAGGCCTGACGACGAGAGAGAGCGAATGTGTCCGCTTGGCCGGCCAGGGTCTTGAGGACAAGGAAATCGCTGCGCACCTGCGCATCTCGCCGCGCACGGTCGGCAATCACCTGCATCGCGCCTATGCCAAGCTGGGCGTTTCGGACCGCAAACTGGCGGCCCGGCGACTGAGTATTGGCTACTCAGAGGCGTCGATACTCATTCCCGACACCGGCCCCAATACGCTCAATGATCCCACGTCGGCCGAACAGTCGGACGATGCGGTTTCCGACCCAACGACTTCCTGGCTTCTGCCTGCGCCTCCTCGGGGCGCTCTGGCGAGAGTGGGGATCATCGTCGCCGGGGCCGCTATCGCCCTTCTGTTCGCCATCGGGATCGTGACGGCGGGCATGGTGGTTCCATCCCTTTTCGACCGGCTCGCTCCCGCTGAAATGCGCTGACCAAAAGGCTTAACGGGAGACGAGCCAATGAAGAACATGCACGTCGGCGTCCGCGTGGCGCGGCAGGTCAGAACCGCAGAACACGCCGTCGATCAGGCGATGATCGAGGTCTGCCGGCTGGTCCAGACGGCGCTGGAAGGTCGGGTCGAGGCGCGCCTAGCGGCGGAAGTCGGACAAGACGCCCTGGCCAATATGGTTCGGGGCCTGAACCACCTCACCGAGGTTCGCGGCGCGGTCATCGCCAGTCACGGCGAGCTGGCCCAGGTCGCCGACGACCATCAGGTCGGCTGGCATATGGACGGTGCGCACGAAGACAAGACGGTCAAACCCACTGGGTTCGCCCCGGTCCTCGCCGTCGCCGCTTGATCGCGGCCGTCGGAATGGGGTCGCCGCTGTCCTTGTTTCTGATGTGCCTGACCTACGGCGTCATGGCGCTTCTGCTCTGGAAGGGCCGTATGCCGGAGCGGATCGCCTTGGTCGCTCTGGTCGTCCTTAACTGGGGCACGCCGTTGGTCGATCACCTGTTCATCGGGCATTTCCGGTGGGGGGTGGCGATCCTGTCGGTGTCCATGTTCTGTCTGCTGGTCGGTCTGGCTCTCCGTTACGACCGATGGTGGCTGCTTCTTGCCGCCGGCGCCCAGCTCATCGCGGTTTCGACCCATCTGGCCGGCATCGCCGGCTCCGACGCCCTGCTGTGGTCGATCGTATCGACCCGAATGGTCGTCTGGTTCGAGCTCCTGCTTCTCGCCCTCTTCGGCGTCTGGGAGGCCCAGTGCGCCCCCTACGCCCGTCCCAAATCAGCGCCCGGATCGATCCGGGCGCTACAGAAAGTCTGAATGTCATGAACACCCAAACCACCCCCGCCTTCATGCCGCTTTTCCGCTCGTGGCTGGAAACGGCCAATCTGGCGAAACAGGTCGGATCGTCATCGTTGTCCGCCAGCGGCGAGAATCTACTCGTCGAACTGGATCTAGCGCCGATGGAAGCGGCGGAAACCACGCTTCTCGATCACGCCCCGACCTCGGCCGTCGAGGCGGTCTGCATGATCGAGATCATTCGCCAGAGCCTGTCCGACGCCGGCCGCTCGGACGGTCGCGATGCGCGCGCGCTGGACGCCATCCAGTCGTGGTTGGCAGGTGCCGCTCTCGACGGCGCCGATCATCGTGATGAGGTCGAGCAGTTGCTGAAAAGCGCCAGCAACAGGGCCTGATCAGCCGCGCAGGCCCTTGGCCACGGTCAGAAGGGCGTCGCGTTGAGCGGCGTCCTTGATACCGCGGAAAGCCGCCAGCAGTTCGGCGACCCCGGGGGCGGCCAAAGCCAGCTCGTCGCCCTCGGCCGTTTCCAATTCGCCCAGCAGGGCCGCGCCGGTCGATTTCAGCACCGAGGCGATCTGCAGCAGGCGGGCGGCCGAGACGCGGTTCACGCCACGCTCGTACTTCTGGATCTGCTGGAAGGTCACGCCCGCGCCGGCGGCCAACTGCGCCTGGGTGATGCGCAGTTCCTCACGACGGGTGCGGATGCGTCCGCCGATGGCGATGTCTACGGGATCAACTGCGTCGTTCATGTCGGCCTGCGGGCATAGATAATGCGGCGCCATGGCCCCAAAACACCGACCCCGT
Organism: Brevundimonas sp. SPF441; assembly: GCF_009661015.1. Lineage (NCBI taxonomy): Bacteria > Pseudomonadati > Pseudomonadota > Alphaproteobacteria > Caulobacterales > Caulobacteraceae > Brevundimonas > Brevundimonas sp. SPF441. The sequence goes on from NZ_WJWX01000010.1 coordinate 26,445, forward strand.
CAAGCCAAAGCTGCTTAGCTAGGGATTGCTACGTGCGCTGCAGGTGACGATTCAACCATGAGGATGTATTTTGGCGCTCTAGATGCCGCCTCCAGCGCGAACCGCGCTCGGAGAAGTGGTGCCGCTTAGGTGACTCGAACACCTGACCCCATCATTACGAATGATGTGCTCTACCGGCTGAGCTAAAGCGGCCCGGTTGCGACGGACGAAGCTGTCCGCGCGAGACGGGGTCTTTATACGGCCGGATCGCGCTTGCCAAGCGTGGTGTTCAAGATCGTGAGCAATGAGGTCTCGTCGGGCGATTTTGCCACAACGGGCGTCAGGCCGAGCGCGACGAGCGGGGCGGCGGCGGCCGGAGAGATGCAGGCGAGGACCGAGTGCGCCAGGGCGTCGTGACCACGTTTGGCGAGCGCTTTTCCGGCGCGGGGGGAGTGGATCAGAACGGCGTCGAACAGCGACGGCTCCGCGGCTGAGGTTTCGATGGCGCGATAGACTGTCAGCGAATGGATCGCCACGTTACGGGCGCCGGCGGCGGTGAGGGCGGCGGTGAAATCGCCGGCGGGGGTTTCCGCTTGAGGGACCAGGACGGCGGGGCTGGCGATGGCGCTGGCGATCAGGCGGGCGAGGTCGCGCAGGTCGCCGGAGGCGGAGCGGACATCGGCGAAGCCCGCATCATGGGCGGCCTGGGCGGTCGCATCGCCGACGGCGAACACCGGACGGTCGCGGCGGGGCGTCAGAGCGGCGAAGGCGGCCACGCCGTTGATGCTGGTGAAGGCCAGGGCGGCGAACGACGCCAGATCGGGAACGGGAGGCGTCAGCGTTTCGAGGCTCAGCAGGGGCGCGACGATTGGCTCGAACCCCATGTCGCGCAGGCGGGCGGCGGTGCGTGCGGCGCCCGGTTCGGCGCGGGTGATCCAGACTCGTGTCGGCGTAACGTTCATCCGTCCAGGGTCGCGGGATCGACTTCCTGACCGCCGGCAGAGGCGTAGACCTCGCCGCCCACGCGTTGGCCCAAGGCGCGCGCGTCGGCTTCGGTCGGTTGGAAAAGATCGCCGACGCGGCGCCAGCGGGCGGACCCGTCCGGGCTGAGCATTTCGGTGGTCAGGTGCAGGGTGTTGTGTTCGATGCGGGCAAAGGCGCCGACGGCGGTGCGGCACGACCCCTCCAGCGCCGTCATGGTGCCGCGTTCGGCGGCGATGCACAGGGCGGTCTCGGGGTGGTTCAGGGCGGCGACCCATTGGGCGTTTAGGGGCGCGTCGATGTCGGCGGCGCGGGTCTGGATCGCCAAGGCGCCCTGGCCCGGCGCCGGCAGGAAGGCGTCCAGCGACAGTTTCTCGCGGATATGGTCGGTGACGCCCAGGCGCGTCATGCCCGAGACGGCCAGAAGTATGGCGTCGAAATCGCCCTCGGCCGCGCGGCGCAGGCGGGTGTCGATGTTTCCGCGCAGCATCTCGACCTTCAGGTCCGGCCGCAGGGCCAGCGCCTGGGCCTGGCGTCTCAGGCTGGCGGTGCCCAGGCGCGCGCCGAAGGGCAGGGCGTCGAAACTGTCGAAGTCACGGCTGATGAAGGCGTCGCGGGCGTCCTCGCGCTCGGGGATGGCGGCGATGCACAGGCCCTCGGGCTGTTCGGCGGGGACGTCCTTCATCGAATGGATGGCGATGTCGATCCGGCCGGCCAGCAGGGCCTCCTCGATCTCCTTGGTGAACAGGGCCTTGCCGCCGACTTCCAGCAGGCGGCGATCCTGGATGCGGTCGCCGGTGGTGACGATCTCGACCAGAGGAACGGCGGTCTCGATCTCGGCCTCGGGCACGTTCAGGGCGCGACCGATGGCGCGTTGCATCATGCCGGATTGGGCGAGCGCCAGCTTGGAGCGCCGGGTGCCGATGCGGAGAGGAAAGGTCATGAGCGTTGCGCACCGGTCGCCGGGTCGCTACCTCGACCCGATGGAGATGTCCGCCGACTATAGCAGCGGCGCCGATGCGGCAACTGGACGGGATGTCCCCCCTCGTCCCGGCCCGCTGACGGTGCTGGGCCTGGAGACCAGTTGCGATGAGACCGCCGCCTCGGTCGTGCGCCTGACGAGCGGTCGGGCGGAGGTGTTGTCCTCGGTCGTTCACAGCCAGATCGACGACCATGCGGCCTATGGCGGCGTGGTGCCCGAGATCGCGGCGCGCAGCCATGTCGAGATGATCGCCGAGGTCACGCGCCGCGCGATGGCCGAGGCCGATATGGGCTATGACGGGCTGGACGGGATCGCGGCGACCGCCGGGCCGGGTCTGGTCGGCGGGGTCATGGTGGGCCTCAGCTTCGGCAAGGCGGCGGCGCTGGCGCGCGGCCTGCCGCTGGTGGCGGTCAACCATCTTGAGGGGCATGCGGTGTCGGCGCGGCTGGGGGCGGAGGTCGCCTATCCCTTCCTGCTACTGCTGGTGTCGGGCGGCCACTGCCAGCTTCTGGAGGTGCGCGGCGTCGGTGACATGAGCCGGATCGGCGCCACCATTGACGACGCGGCCGGCGAGGCGTTCGACAAGATCGCCAAGGCCTTGGGGCTAGGTTATCCGGGCGGCCCGGCGCTGGAGCGGTTGGCCATGCAAGGCGACGGGTCGAAGATCGATCTGCCGCGCGCCCTCTTGGGCCGCAAGGATTGCGACTTTTCCTTTTCGGGCCTGAAGACGGCGGCCTTCCGTATCGCCCAGACCTGCGAGACCGAGCAGGACAAGGCGGATCTGGCGGACGCGGTGCAGAACGCCATCGCGCGCCAGCTGTCGGATCGGTCGGAACGGGCGCTGGCGGCCTATGCGGAGACGCATGACCACAAACTCTTCGTCGTCGCGGGCGGAGTTGCGGCCAACAAGACCATCCGCGCGACCTTGCAGGCGACGGCGGCGAAACACGGCTTCGACTTCCTGGCGCCGCCCATGGCCTATTGCACCGACAATGCGGCGATGATCGCCCTGGCGGGGGCGGAACGGCTGGCGCTGGGCCTGACCAGCGACATCGACGTCGTCGCACGGCCGCGATGGCCGCTGGACGAAGCGCGGGCCCTGTCCGATCCTTCGCACAAGCCGGGCCGCAAGGGCGCGAAAGCATGACGAACGAAACCGCCTCGGGAGGGCGTATGGAATTCCGCACGGCAGGGGTCATCGGCGCAGGCGCCTGGGGCACGGCCCTGGCGCAGGTTTGCGTTCGGGCCGGACTGGACACGACCTTGCAGGCGCGCGAGCAGCAGTTGGTCGAGACGATGCGGGCGACGCGGGCCAACGACCTGTATCTGCCTGGCGTGCCGCTGGCCGACGAACTGAAATTCACCGCCGATCTGGCTGATCTGGGCGACTGCGACGTGATCCTGGCGGTGCCGCCGGCCCAGCACATGCGCGCGACGCTGACGGCTTTTGCGCCCTACTATCGCGCCGGCGTGCCGGTGGTTCTTTGCTCCAAGGGCGTCGAGCGCGGCACGATGAAGCTGATGACCGAGGTGCTGGCCGAGACCCTGCCGGACGCCCCCGCCGCCGTCCTTTCCGGCCCCAGTTTCGCGGGCGAGGTGTCGCGCGGCCTGCCGACCGCCGTGACCCTGGCCTGCGCCGATCAGGGGCTGGGCGAGGCCTTGCTGAACACCCTGTCGGCGCCGGGCTTCCGGCCCTATCTGGCGACCGATCTGGTGGGCGCTGAGGCGGGTGGCGCGCTGAAGAACGTCCTGGCCATCGCCTGCGGCATCTCCGAGGGGCGCCAGTTGGGCCGCAGCGCCCACGCCGCCCTGATCACGCGCGGCTTTGCGGAGATGACTCGCCTCGCCGTCGCCATGGGCGGGCAGGCGGAGACGGTGGCGGGCCTGTGCGGCTTGGGCGACCTCGTCCTGACCTGCTCCAGCCCCCAGTCGCGCAACATGAGCCTGGGTCTGGCCCTGGGTCAGGGCCAGACGGTCGAACAGGCCCTGGCCGGCAAACGGTCGGTGGCGGAAGGCTATGAAAGCGCGCCGGCGGTTCGCGAACTGGCCGCGCGTCTGGGCGTGGAAATCCCGATCTCCGAAGGCGTCGCCGCCCTGCTGGCCGGCGAGATCGATGTCGATGGTCTGATCGACGGCCTGCTGTCGCGCCCGCTGAAGGCCGAGCGTGTCTGAAGCGGCCGAGGCGCCGGCCGAGCGCAAACGGGTCTGGAAGACGCCGCCCGGCGTGGCCCTGTGCGCCGAGAGCGACATCGCCGACCCAGGCTCGCGCGGCTTCGTGCTGCAGATCGGCGAGGCCTTCTTCCACGGCTTCGTGGTCAGGAAGGACGGTCAGGTCGCGGGCTGGGTCGATCGCTGCCCGCACGCAGGTTTTCCGATCGCCATGGAGATCGACCGTTATCTGACGCCGGACGGCGCACTGATCCTGTGCGGCTGGCACGGGGCGGTGTTCGAGCCGCTGACCGGCGAATGCAAGGGCGGCCCCTGCGCGGGCGGGCGGCTGACGCCCTGGCCGGTGGCGGCCTCTGGCGGGATCGTCAGAACGGCCTGAGGCGCTTCAGCGCGCCAGTTTGCCCTTGGCCTTGCCGGCGCTGAACACGACGTCGGGATCCGGGTTCCTGATGTCGATGCTGGTGTGGCTCAGCACAGACAGGATGTAGCGGCCGATGTTCAGCCGCGCCGTCTTCTTGTCGTCGGTGGCGACGACGGTCCAGGGCGCATAGTCGCGGTCGGTCTCGTCCAGCATCCGGTCGCGAGCGTCGGAATAGGCGTCGAACCGCGCCTCAGCCTCGGCGTCCAGCGACGACAGCTTGAACTTCTTCAACGGATCGTCGCGGCGTTCCTTCAACCGCTTCGCCTGCTCCTTGCGCGAGATGTCCAGCCAGATCTTGATCAGGATGATCCCGTCGTCCGTCAGCATCCGCTCGAAGCGCGGGGCGTCGGTCATGAACTGGGCGTACTGCTCGGGCGTGCAATAACCCATGACCGGCTCGACCCCGGCGCGGTTGTACCAGGACCGGTTGAAGATCACCGTCTCGCCCGCCGCCGGCAGGTGCGGAACATAGCGCTGGAAATACCACTGGCTCGTCTCGCGGTCGCTGGGTTTGGGCAGGGCGATGACGCGGGTCTGTCGCGGCGACATATGTTCGGTCAGGCGCTTGATCGCGCCGTCCTTGCCGGCGGTGTCGCGCCCCTCCAGCACGATGACCACGCGCGAGCCATGCTCGATGCTCCAGGCCTGGGTCTGGACGATGGCCAGCTGGATTTGCTCCAGCTCGGCGTCATAGGCGTCGGATTTCTTTCCCATAGCAAGAGAGTGGGCCGACGGCTCGCAGAGAGCAAGGGCGAGGGAGCCGACTGCGAAGCTGGGCGTTAAGGCGCCGGGCCCGTCCGGCCTCCGAGGGGGCGAATGAAGCGCGATCTGGCGGACATGTGGAATCTGGTGTGGGAGCTGGCGCTGCTGGTCTGCGCCGGCTTTGCGTTGTTGAACGCCTTCGCTCCGCCCCAGGACCTGCCGTGGAAGCCGCTGGATCTGGATCGTCCGCTGGGCCGCGCGACCACCGCAAAGGTCGCCGCCTTCGATGTGCCGACCGCCGCCACCCCCGAGGCTGTCGAGGGCGCGACCGAGGCCTGTATGCAGGCGCTGCGCAATGCGGGGGTTCAGGTCGAACGCGCGCCCGACCGCGACGACGGCGGCTTCTGCGTAGTGCGCGGGGCGGTGCGGATCACGGGCGGCGAGGTGACGCCGCTGGCCCCCGCCGATGTGGTCATGCAGTGCCCGCTGGCGGTCCGCTATGTCATCTGGGATCGACAGGTGCTGCGCCCGGCCTCGCGCGACATTCTGGGCTCGGCGCCCGCGCGGGTGGAGAATTACGGCACCTATTCGTGCCGCCGCATCTACGGCTCGCAGGACGAGACCGAGCGGCCCAGCGAACATGCCAAGGCCAACGCGCTTGATGTCGCAGCGGTGACCTTGAAGGACGGTCGGACCGTCAGCGTTCTAAACGATTGGCGCGGCGACGGGCCGGCGGGCGAGCCGGGCGGCCGCTTCCTGCACGCCTTGCGCGACGGGGCCTGCCAGCTGTTCTCGACGGTGTTGACGCCCGACTACAACGCCGCCCACGCCAACCATCTGCACATCGACGGGGCCGCGCGGGGCCTCTGTCGTTAAGCCTGAATGCGTCCAGTGCGATTCGCTTTGCTGTTGACCGTCTGGAAAAGCCGGGTGACAACATCGCTGCAGTCCGGATTTCGCGTGGGGTCCAAACCCGCGTTTCGCTCCTTCGCCTGAACGAGCTGTCCAGATGGATTGTCGGGTCACCTCGAGGGGGATCCGCCTGGAAAAGCGCGTTTACGGAGACGCAGACATGGCGACCGGCACGGTCAAGTGGTTCAACCCCACCAAGGGCTACGGCTTCATCCAGCCCGATAGCGGCGGCTCCGACGTGTTCGTTCACGTCACCGCCGTTCAGAAGGCCGGACTTCAGGGCCTCGATGAGAACGCCAAGGTCGAATACGAGCTGGAAAACCAGCGCGGCAAGACCTCGGCGATCGACCTCAAGGTCCTTTAAGTCGATCCAGCCTTCAAGGCTTAGAGGCGGGCGCGGGAGTTTTTCCCGCGCCCGTTTTGTTTTGTGATCTCTGCGCCAGGACGATGGCGCCTAGCACCAGGGCGCCGCCCAGGGCCTGAACCGGCGTCAGGGTCTCGCCGAAGATCCACCAGCCCAGCAGGCCCGCGACAACCGGCTGGATCAGGATGGTCACGGCAGTGACCGAGGCGGGCAGTTTGCCCAGCGCCCAGGCCACGCCGCCTTGTCCGAAGACGTGCATCACGCCCATGGCCACGCAGGCGGCCCAGCCGGCCGGTGCGGCGGGGATGACAGCCTCGCCCAGCGCCAGGGCGACGATCAACAGAAGAGGCGCGCCCAGCAGCGTCGCCCAGAAGGTCACCCGCATCGCGCCGGCCGTGCGCCGCGCCGCCTGCACCGCCAGAAAATAGCCCGAGTACCAGACCGCCACCGACAGGGAGAACAGGTCGCCCAGCATCGGATTGGTCCCTTGGCCGCCATCGGCGCCCGCCGCCATGGCGAAGGCGCCGCCCATGGCCAGGGCCAGGGCCAGGATGAACAGCCGGTGCGGCCGCTCCTTCAGCACAAACCAGCCGAACAGGGTCACGACGACCGGCGTCAGGTTGCACAGCACCGTCGCGTTCGCGACCGAGGTCATGACGATGCCGTAGTGCCAGAAGCTGAGGTCCAGGGCGAAGAACAGGCCCGCCAGCAGCGCCCATTTCGACGGCCCGCCGACGCCGCCCGGCTCGCGCGCCGCCAGGATCGTCAGCAGGGGCAGGGCGAAGAGAAACCGCCAAAACCCCGCCGCCGCCGGTCCCGTCTCGGTCAATCGCACCAGAATGGGCGCCAGGCCCAGCACGCTGGCCGCGATCAGCAGAACGATCAGCGCAAAGGCGCGCGAGGAGGGGCGAAAGGCCATGGCGGACATGGCCCGGCTCTTACGGCGCCATGCGACCTGACGCCACAGGCGCCGTCAGGCCGCGCCTTAAACGAGCGGGTCGATCCGCGACCGCAACACGACGCTGAGGCCCGGCGCGCGGTCTCGATAGTCGATCGTCCCGTCCAACTGACCGACCAGGCTCTTGATCATCATCGAGCCGAAACCCTTGCCGGCCAGATGCCCGCCGGCGCCCTCGTCCTCCACCGTCATGCGGAAGAAGGCGCCGTCTTCCTGGAAGGCGATCCGCAACGGACCAGGCTTGCCGCCATAGGCGTATTTCTGGGCGTTGATGATTAGTTCCGTCAGGATAAGGCCGATGGTGATGGCGCGCCCTGGCTCGATGCAGACGGGGTCCAGATCGGTTTCGATGGCGGCGGCCCAGTCGGGCCCCATGCTGGAGCCCAGATCGCCGATCAGCTCGCCGATGTAGCGGCTCATGTCGATGGTCGTGACCTGATCGCTCAGATACAGCCGACTGTGGACCGCAGAGACGGCGCGCACGCGACGTCGCGCCTCGTTCAGCGCCATTGCGGCCGAGCTGCCCGCCTGTTCTCGCGCCTGAAGGCCTAGGAAGCTGGACACCAGCGTCAGGCTGTTCTGAACCCGGTGGTTCACCTCGCGGATTAGATACTGCTGCTGTTCCAGCCGCAGGTCGCGCTCGGACAGGCGGTCCTGCAGCGATCGGTTCAGCCGTCGGATCTGATGGACCGCGGCGTAGTCGGCCAGCGCGTCCCTCAGCCGGGCGGCGGATTCCACGGCGGCGGGGCCCCAGCGGTGCGCGCGGCCCGAGACGGTGTCCGACCAGCTTTCGAACGAGGCGCGGGGCGTCAGAATGGCGTTGGGGCCAGTCTTCTCCGCCGTTGCGGGATTGCCGGCCCAGCGCACCGTTTCCAGCACCTCCGAGCGGAACCACAGCAGCGAGACCGGCTGATCCAGAGGCAGGGTCACCGCCAGCAGACCGCTGGCGTGTGTCTTCCAGGCCTCGGCGGCGGGCAGAACAGAGGCCAGGTTGTGCGACGAGACGGGGCGCAGGCCCGGCCGTCCCGCCGCCCAGGCGGCGATGGCGCGTACGCCGTCTTCGGGCGGCGTATGGCCAAAGGTCTGGATATCGCCGTCGCTGACGATGGCCAGACCGTCCGCGCTGGTCAGCTGCATCAGGGCGTCGGCCTTTTCGCCCAGCGCCTCTCGCATCGCCCGGTCTGGCGACAGCCGTGAAAGCAGTTCGTCCTCCATCCGGCGCAGGCGCGTGCGCTCGCGATAGAGGTCAGCGTCGGTCCTGGACTTCAGCTGTCGCGCCAGATTACGCGCCAGGGCCGTGCAGCCCACGCGCAGCTCATAGGGCAGCAGTTTAGGCGAGGCGTTGTGGCAGGCCACCAGCCCCCACAGGGCGTCATCGACGATGATCGAAACGGACGCCGAGGCCCGAACGTCCATGTTGCGCAGATATTGCAGGTGGATCGGCGACACCGAGCGCAGGCCGCTGTCGCTCATGTCCAGCGGCGCCTCGCCGGGCGCAATGGGGCGCAGGGGCTGGGGCGTATAGCGGCTGTCCGGAATAACCCGCACCGGGTTGCGCAGATAAAGGGCGCGCGCCTGCTGCGGGATGTCTGTGGCGGGGAAATGATGGTTGAGGAAGGAGCCGGACCCATCGGCGCGGCTTTCGGCCACGACCTGACCCGCCTCGTCGTCCTGGAAGCGATAGATCATCACCCGGTCGAAACCGGTCAGGCGACGGAAGGCGTCCGCCGCCCGCTCGGACACCGTCTGGATCGTCACCGCCCGTTCCAGCGCGGCGCCGGCGGCATCCAGGTTGGCGATCAGATCGACGCCGAGGCGGGCCTGCTGCGAGCTCTGCTCGACCTCGATGATCATCAGATCGTTGATCGTGCCAGAAGTCGTTCCCGGCGCACGATGCACCACGACGTCGTATTCCAGACGATTGGTCGCGCGCCAACGACAGGCGAAGCCGGCCTCCTGATGCGCGGCCATGGCGCGTACGGCCCGGTCGGCGACATCGCCCAACACGTCGGCGACGGTGCGATCGATCCAGACCTTGCGGCCCGTCAACTCCTCGATCGCGCCCGCCCCCTGGCGGAGGGTCAGGGATTGCAGATCCAGCACCAGCATGAAGCCGTGCGGTTGGATCGATTGAGGAATGTGGATCGGCTCGCGATCGCACTCGTTCAGCGCGGCATCGGCCAGGTCGAGCGTCTCGGTCATGCCGCGGCCTCCTGCGGCTCGGGTTGCAAGATGCGGTGGGCGAAGGCGAAACCGTCGACGCCGCCCCTCACCACCTGATCGATCGTGACGTGGCCGTTTGAGCAGGCCCGGTCCAGCAAATCCATGAAGGCGCGCCAGCGTGCGCCGGTTTCTTCGCCATAGGGATCCAGAAAGCCGAGGCCGTCCAGATCGCGACCCTCGGCGGCCAGCCGGCGTCGAATGATCCGACCGCCTAGCATCGACCCTTCGGCCACATAGACCCAGCCCAAGGCTTCGCCGGCCGAGGCGGGCGCAGCCGGACGCGCGGGCGGAGAAATGCGCTGCCCCAGTATCGTCAGGTCCTGGGCGATCCCGTTCGCACGTGATCGCGGTTCGAAGCCGGCGCCCAGTTCGGCGTTCAACGCCGCCACCAGCGGATGGCTGAGCGGCTCCAGTCCGGCATGGAAGCGGTAAAAGGCCGCCACGGTCGCCGGCCGCGTGGCGTGGTCCGCCAGACGCGGCTCGATGTGGGCCTGGACTTCCAGGGTTTCGTGGGCTGAGGCGGTGGCTTCCCGAAGAGCGAGAAGGGCAGGGGAAGCGATCATGGGGCTCAGATTAACACACTGTCTTGTCTTGTCGATTTGCACAGGCCAGAAGGCGCGGACCACCACGGAACGGCCCAGACCGCGTGGCGTTCACCAGCAACCTTCTCATCTCCCTTTGATCGGCAGATTTTCATGAAACTGCGCGTCCGCGCCGAACTCGTCTATCGTTTCGATCCGCCGACGGATGCCATCTACAAGATCCAGGTCGCGCACTGGCCGGGCCAGGACATTCTGGAAGAAACCCTGACCTTCGACCCGCCGGTCGATTTTCACGAAGACGAGGACGTCGACTTCGGCGCCCGCACCCTGCGTTGCCATGTCGAGGGCGAGGTCAAGCTGACCTATGAGGCGGTGGTCGAAAACGGCGTGCTGAAGGGCCTGCCGCCTAGCGTATCCCAGCATGACTGGGGCGAGCTGCCCGCCGAGGTCCTGCCCTATCTCCAGCCCAGCCGCTATTGCCCGTCGGATCAGTTCGGCCGCTTCGTGACGCGCGAGTTCGGCGACACGGCAGGCGGCGCGCGCGTGCTGGCGATCCTGAACTGGATCACCGAGAACGTCGATTACGAGCACGGCGTGTCGGACACCGAAACCACGGCGGCGCGCACCTTCATCGACCGGGCCGGCGTGTGCCGCGACTTCACCCACCTGGGCATGACGCTATGCCGGGCGTCGGGCATTCCTGCGCGCGCGGTCAGCGCTTTCGCCCACCAACTCAGCCCGCCCGACTTTCACGCCATCTTCGAGGTCTGGCTGGATAACGGCTGGTGGCTGGTCGATCCGACGGGCCTGGCGCCGGTCGAAGGCCTGGTGCGGATCGCCTGCGGGCGCGATGCGGCGGACATCGCCTTCCTGACGACGCAGGAGCGCTGTCAGATGGTGCGCCAGTCGGTGACGGTGGCCGAGGCCTGACCGGTCGCTACTTCGGCTTCTGCGCCGCCTTGTAGGCCTGCAGCTCGTCGATCACGTCCATCTGGCGCAGCACCTTGTTCTGCGGATCGATCAGGACATGGGCACCGGCCGGAACCGCGATCTGGCCCCGCCCGCCGGTCATGGCCACGGTTTGAACGCGCCCGTCGATCTCGACCTCCAGCGGCATGGGGAAGACGCCGCCGTCGCCCGTCGTCCACTCCAGCTTCAGCACATCGCCGTTGCGGGTCTGGATCAGCACCGGCAGGGCGGCGTTGTAGAGATAGCCGCGGAAGAACCAGCCATAGTCTTGGCCCGTGACGTCGTTGATGATCGCGAGGAAGTCGCCAGTGGATCGGTACAACGGCGCGAAATTGCCCGGCCGGGGGTCGGGTCGGCCATAGACCAGACGCGTGACCGCGTCGTGGAAGGCGGCGTCGCCGATCAGCATCCGCAGCGAATGGCTGATCAGCGAGCCCTTGGAATAGATGTCATTGCCCGGCCCAACGTCGCCTTTGTAGACTTGGTCTTCGGTCTTGGGCGTGCCTGAAACGACGGGATATTTGTTGATCAGACCCTCGCGCTGGTTGGCCAGTTCGCGCTGCATATAGCGGTCGCCCAGCAGCCAGCGGGCATAGAGCGGCTGCATGTATGACCCCAACCCCTCGTGCAGCCACATGTCGTCGGCGTTCTGATTGGTCAGCTGGTTGCCGAACCATTCGTGGGCGAACTCGTGCTGCAACAGCCAGTCGTAGCCCCGCCCGTCGATCTTGTAGCCGTTGCCGTAGGCATTGATCGTCTGGTGCTCCATGCCCAGGTGCGGGGTCTCGACCACGCCCATCTTCTCATCGCCGAAGGGGAAGGGGCCGACGGTGGCTTCGAAGAAGTCCAGCATCTTTGGGAACTGGGCGAACAGGGCCTGGACCTGTTCGGGGGTGTCCGATTTCAGATGCCAGTAGCGCATCGGGATCGTGTTGCCGAACCGGCTGGCGTATTCGCCCGACACCTCTTCGTAGGGCCCGACGTTCAGCGCGATGGCGTAGGTGTTGGGCGATTTCGCCGACCAGTTCCAGGTGGTCCAGCCGTCGCCGTGATCGACCTTGCCCAGGAAGCGGCCATTGGACGGCGCCGACAGGGCGGATGGCACGGTGATGTGCAGATCGACCCGACCCGGTTCGCCGTGCGGACTGTCGATGCAGGGCCAGAAGATGTCGCAGCCCTCGCCCTGAACCGCCGTGGCGATCCATGGCTCCCCCGACGGCGCGGTGGACCAGACGAAGCCGCCGTCCCACGGAGCCCGGGGCGCCACGCGCGGCTGGCCGGCATAGGCGACGCGCAGGGCTGCCGACCGGCCCGTGGCCAAGGGCTCGGGCAGCTGCACCGTCAGCCGGCCTTCGGGGTTGGACCAGCGATCGACGGCGACCTCGACCCCGTCGATCTGGACCGAGGAGATGGTCAGTAGGGTGTCCAGTTCGACAACCAGAGCGGTCAGGGGCGCCTTGGCGGTGAAGTCCAGCACGGCGACCGCGTCGATGGCCTTGTCTTCGGGCAGGACCTTGATCGACAAATCGGCCTTGTCGAACTGCATCGCCTGCTGTTCCGGCGTCAGCGGCTGATCGGTGGCAAGAGTGAAGGCGGTCGATTCACGTGGCGTCGGCGTCGGCGCCGGCTGGGCGGCGGTGGCGCAGGCCGACAGCGTCAGGGCGCTGGCTGCCGCCAAAAGCAAGATCTTGATGCGCATGAAGCCGTCCCTCTCTGAGGTGACAGGCTAGCGCGAGCGGGCAATGGCGCAAAGAAAAAGGCCGGTGCTTCCACCGGCCTCTTCCAGAACTCTATGTCGCGGTCGCCGATCAGGCGGCGGCTTGTTCGGCCAGCTTGGCGCGAATCTGGCGCTTGATGCGCTGAGCGGCGATCGACAGCTGCTCGTCGCGAGCCTTGACGATGAAGACGTCCAGGCCGCCCTTGTAGTCCAGGGTGCGCAGCGCGGCGTTCGAGATGCGCAGGCTGAACGTCTGGCCCAGGGCTTCCGACGTGACCTTGACCGTCTTCAGCGACGGCAGGAAGCGGCGCTTGGTCTTGATGTTCGAGTGGCTCACGTTGTGGCCGACCATGGGGCCGATACCGGTGAGTTCGCAACGACGCGACATCGTCAGATCCTTAAGGTGCGGCGTCCAGCCCGAACGTGGGAGAGGACGCATGAAACAGTTGCGCGCGGGAACCAGCCCGCGCGAGAGGGGGCCGTATAAGGGAAGAGGCGGTTCGGCGTCAAGCCGAGTCTGGACCCGTCGTCCCTGCGTCTCGTTCAGCCGTCATTCAAATGCCGCCCTGTATGGCCCATATGATGACGACCTCAAAAGAGACCCAAGCAGAACAGAAGGCTTCCATGTCCCGTCCGTCCTTGATCGATCGCCTGCCCAAGCGCGCGGTCGCCGTCCTGGCCCCGGTGATGGCCGGCGGCTTCATGCTGGCCTCGCCCGCCATCGCTCCGGCCCAGACCGCAGCTCAGTCCGAAGTCCTGCCCGGCTATTGGGAATACACCACCAGCGCGGTGGGCCAGCGCGACACCGAGCAGAAGTGCGTGCGGCCCAGCGAGATCAACCGATTCTTCGGCGGCCTGTCGACCAACAAGTGGCGCTGCACCTATCCGACTCGCGCGGTCGGCAACGGCAACGCCCGCTTCGAAGGGACCTGTCAGGATCGCAAGGGCCGTCGCATCGCCGTTCGCCTGAATGGGACCTACACCGAAACCAGCTTCAGCTTCCGCGGCGGCGCCCAGATCGTGCGCGGCACCCCCTATATCCCCGCCAGCATCACGGCGCGCCGCATCAGCGCCCAATGCCCGGCCAACGCCGAATACTTCTGACCCCGGCTCTGCGACGCATCAAAAAAGGCCCCGGATCGCTCCGGGGCCTTTTCTTTAGTCCGAGACTCGAAGCTTAGGCGGCTTCGGCGGTCGGGATCGGCTTTTTGGCGCTGAGCGACTTGGCGAGCAGCTCGACGGCGGCGTCCTTGTCGATCTTGTTGGCGGCGGCGACTTCGCGCGCCATGCGGTCCAGAGCCGATTCATAGAGCTGGCGCTCCGAATAGGACTGTTCCGGCTGGGTGTCGGCGCGGTGCAGATCGCGAACCACTTCGGCGATGGAGATCAGGTCGCCCGAGTTGATCTTGGCCTCGTATTCCTGGGCGCGACGCGACCACATGGTGCGCTTGATGCGCGCGCGGCCCTTCAGGGTGGTCAGGGCCTTGGTCACGACGTCGTCGGCGGCCAGCGAACGCAGGCCGGCCGTCACGGCCTTCTTGGTCGGGACGCGCAGGGTCATCTTCTCGTGGTCGAAGGTCACGACATAGACCTCCAGCGACATGCCCGCGACTTCCTGGGTCTCGATCGCCGCCACCTTGCCGACGCCGTGCGCCGGATAGACGACCGCGTCGCCAACCTTGAACTCCAGACCAGTCTTGCTCGTCATAATCGTCCTTTCCCGGTCAGGGCCGGGCGAAACGAAGGCGCAGGAAACGCAAACAGGATCTCATCCGCCGGAACGCTCCGTCGGAAGGGATGATGTCAGGCGTCAAAAGCGGAAACGGATCACCAAACCTCTGGCCGATCCCGTCTAGGGCGGGATTCTGTCGCAAACACGGGCGGCGCGAAAATTTCGCGGACCGCCCGATCCAATGAAACAGAACCTATCACAAATCTGCGGAATTTCAAAACGTCCACAGGGCGGACGTGCAAATACGGCAAGGCTTGAGCGCCGCCAGTCCTTGAATCAGGAACCCTTGCCCGGCTTGGGGCTGAAGTATTTCTCGTATTTGCCGGTTTCGCGCTCGTACTGCTCGCGGTCGGCGGGGGGCGTGCCCTTGACGGTGATGTTCGGCCAGACCTTGGCGTATTCGGCGTTGACCTGAAGCCATTTGCCGTCGGGCTCGTCCTCGGTGTCCGGCACGATGGCGTCGACCGGGCATTCCGGTTCGCACACGCCGCAGTCGATGCATTCGTCCGGCGCGATCACCAGGAAGTTCTCGCCCTCGTAGAAGCAGTCCACCGGACACACCTCGACGCAGTCCATGAACTTACATTTCACGCAGGCGTCGGTGACGATGTAGGTCATTGAGCGAAAAACGGGTGTCGGTCTGTGGGCGGGAGGCCTGCGACATGGCGGCCACGCAACCAACTGTCAACAGCGCGGCTTAAGGCGAGAGCCATTCGCAGCGCCTTGACAGAACAGCGCCTAATCGCAACTGTATTGATTGCATATCCGCCCCATCGACAGGAACTCCCCATGCGCACCCCCTTCATGAAATACGCCGTCGCCGGCGCCGCCGCCCTCAGCCTGATCGCCGGCGGCGCGGTCGTGGCTCAGGCCGCTCTGACCAAGAACCCCGCCGAAGTCACCGCCGGGAACTACGATCTGGATTCCGGCCACGGCAAGATCACCTGGTCGGTCAATCACTTCGGCCTTTCGACCTATACGGGCCAGTTCGTGAACGTGAAGGCGGAGCTGAAGCTGGACCCGGCCAACCCGTCGGCCTCGACCCTCACCGCGACCATCCCGCTGACCGACGTGGCGCCCAACGACGATCGTCTGGAGGCCCACCTGCAGACCGCCGACTTCTTCGACACCGCCAAATATCCGACTGCGACCTTCGTCTCGCGCTCGGTCACGGTCGACGCCGATGACGCCAACGAAGCGACCGTGGTGGGCGATCTGACCCTGAAGGGCGTGACCAAGCCCGTCACCATCGAGGTCGAGTTCAACGGCGCCGGAACCGTCATGGGCGCGTACAAGGCCGGCTTCGACGGCGAGGCGACCATCAAGCGCTCGGACTTCGGCATCAACTACGCCCTGCCGGCCGTCTCCGACGAGGTGAAGCTGCACATCGAAGGCGAGTTCGTCATCCAGAAGTAGGGCCTGCCGCGCTGCGCGCGACTTGAGGCCGTTCTTTTGGGCCTACCGCGCGTCGCGCTGCGTGAGCCCATTTAGACCGTAAGCGAATACAGGGCGCGGGCCTCTTCGGCAGGCCCGCGCCTTTCGCCCAGCCCCTCGACTTTCAGGCTGGTGACGCGTCCGTTCTGGGCGAAGGTCAGCAGGTCCCCGACGTGAACGCACCGACTGGGCTTGTCGAGCCGCGTCTCGCGCCCCTGATGCGTCAGCCGCACCGCCCCCCGCTCCACCAGACCGGCCGCCATGCCGCGCGTCTTCACGAACCGCGCGCGCCACAGCCAGATGTCGATGCGACAGGCGTTCTCGTTCAAGCCTTCGCCTTTCGACGCGGCCGACGACGCTTGGGTCGCGCAGGCGGCGCTTCGGTCAGGACGGCCAGCGCCGCGAAGGGCGAGTCCTTGACGATCTTCGGCGCTGCGCCCGGCTTGTCGGGCAGGCGGGCGCGTTCGACCTTAAGGGCGGCGATGATGTGTTTGGCCTGATCGGCGCGCCAACCCAGATCGGTCAGGGCCTCCTCAGACAGCCGGCCGTGATTGGCGGCTCGCAGCTCGGCCATCTTCTCCAGCGTTTCGACCGGCGCCAGCCACCGTCCCGCCAATCGCAATCCGTGCGCGGACAACAGCCGCGCCGAGGGCGGCTCCACCGGCGCAGGGATCAGATCGGGCGTCGCCGGGATCAGCGGCGTGGCGACGAAGGCCTGGGCGAAATGGCGGGCGCGCGGCTTCTGAAGGCCGGGCAGCCACACCGAATGCGCCCCGATGCGGATGGCGAAAGTGCGCAGCGTACGGCGCTCGACCTGGCTTAGCGCAGCCAGATCGCGCTCGACCTCGCGCCGGTCGATCACGCCGCCGGCCTCGATCAGGCGAAAGGCGATGCCCCTCGGCAGACCTTTCAGCGCGCCGCTCTCGACCGCCTGACGCAGCCGTCGCAGATCGCGCAGCGCACGGCCCGCTTCCGCCGCCAGCCACGCCTCGATCCGGCGCTGGGCGCGCTCGCGGGCGGGCGTCGGTCCCAGATCGCCGAGCAGGCGCACGGAGGGCGTAAAGGGATCGACGCCCTGCGGCGTCGCGGCAATCTGCGCCGTCAGCACGCCGCGCCACAGCACCGCCCCGTCCGGCGTGATCGAGAAACCGTCGTCGGTCTCGGCCGCCAGACGCCCCAGCCGTCGATTGATCTCGGGCGTCACCGCACGCACAGCCGCCTGGCGCAGGGTGCGGTCTTCCAGGGCCGAAGAGCCCTTTTCCATCTGAAAGCGCACGCCTTCCAGTTGGCCGACGACCTGTCCCTCGACCGTGACCTCGCCGTCATCGGCGACGCCTGCAAACGTGTCTTCGCGCACGTTCAGCGCCCGCATCAGGGCGGTGGTTCGGCGATCCACGAACCGGGCGGTCAGCCGCTCGTGCAGCACGTCGGACAGCCGGTCCTCCAGCGCGCGGGTCTTGTCGCGCCAGCCTTGCGCGTCGTGGACCCAGTCCGGCCGGTTGGCGATGTAGGACAGGGTGCGCACCGCCGACAGCCGCGCCGACAGCTGGTCGATCTGACCGTCGTCACGATCCACGAAGGCGAAGCGCGGCGCCATCCAGTCGTCGGTCAGCCGGCCGCGCTTGCCGGTCAGGGCGTGAAAGACGTCCTTGGCCAGCCGGGCGTGTTCATCCAGCGTCGTCTTCTGGAAGTCGGGCAACTGGCACGCCTCCCAAAGACGCATGACCGCCCCGCGCGAGCGCCCGATGCGGGCCACCTCCTCGTCCTTGATCAGGCGACGCAGCAGGGTCTCGTCCAGCGCCTCGGCCGTCAGGCTCAGCCCCGATCGCTGGGGCGTCACCGTCAGCGAGCGCAGCAGGTCGGGCAGGGTGTCGAAATCCAGCCGGGCGTTTCGCCACTCCGCCGCCTCGATCGGATCGAACCGATGCTCGACCACCTGTTCGGCCAGATCGGGGTCCAGATCCTCAGCCTCGGCCGTGACGCCGAAGGTGCCGTCGCGCAGATGCCGGCCGGCCCGCCCGGCGATCTGGCCGATCTCATGGGCGTAAAGCCAACGGGTGCGCCGCCCGTCGAACTTTCTCAGGCCCGCGAAGGCGACATGGTCCACATCCATGTTCAGCCCCATGCCGATGGCATCGGTGGCGACCAGGAAATCGACCTCGCCCGACTGATACAGCGCCACCTGGGCGTTGCGGGTGCGGGGGGACAGGCTGCCCATCACCACCGCCGCGCCGCCGCGCTGACGCCGGATCAACTCGGCGATGGCGTAGACGCGGTCGGTCGAGAAGGCGACGATGGCGCTGCGGCGCGGCAGGCGGGTCAGCTTCTTGGAGCCCGCATAGGACAGGGTGGACAGCCGGTCGCGCGTCACGATCTCGACATCCGGCACCAGGCGGCGGATCAACGGCTCCATGGTGCCGGCACCCAGGAACATCGTCTCGAACCGACCGCGCGCGTGCAGTAGCCGCTGGGTGAAGACGTGGCCGCGTTCGGGGTCGGCGACCAGCTGGATTTCGTCGATGGCCAGAAACTCGACCGATCGCTCCAGCGGCATGGCCTCGACGGTGCAGACGAAATAGTGCGGGCGCGGCGGGACGATCTTTTCCTCGCCCGTAATCAGGGCGACGGCCGCCGCGCCGCGCTGTTTGACGATCCGCTCATAAATCTCGCGCGCCAGCAGCCGCAGCGGCAGGCCGATCATGCCGGAGGCGTGACCCAGCATCCGCTCGACCGCCAGATGGGTCTTGCCGGTGTTGGTGGGCCCCAGGACCGCAGTCACGCGGGACGGGGCGAGGCCTGCGGACCGGTCGCTCATGTCGCGACTAAGGTGGCGACGAATCTCGTCCGGCTCAAGCGTCGCCGGCGCGCATTCCGATCCGGACCAGGGTGGACAGGTTCGCGGCCTGCATTTTCGTCATCACCTTGGCGCGAAAGATTTCCACCGTACGCGGGCTGATCTCCAGCCTTTGCGCGATCTCCTTGTTGGAACAGCCGTCGATCAGGGCGTCGAACACCTGCCGCTCGCGCGGGGTCAGGGTGTCCAGTCGGGCCTTGGCGTCCTCGCGCGCGATCCGCTCGGCCTCAAGACTGGTCAGGGAGGCCAGGCAGCTGGAAACCGCGTCCAGCATTCGCTGCGGATCGAACGGCTTTTCGACGAAATCCACGACGCCCGCCTTCATCAACTGAACCGCCAGCGTCACCTCCCCATGACCCGTGATGACGATCACCGGCCAGGTGTCGCCGCGCAGGCTTTTAAGACGCCCGACCAGTTCGGAACCCTGTAGCCCCGGCATCCGCACATCGGTGATGACGCAGGCGCTGCGGTCTTCGGGCAGATTGGTCAGGAAGTCGTCGGCGCTGACGAAACTGCGCGCCCGGTAGCCAGCCCCGCGCAGCATCAGCACCAGGGCGTCGCGCATGGCGGGGTCGTCGTCGATGATGAAAACGGAGTGCGGGCTCATCAGATTTCGGACTCCGTTGGACGCGGCAGACGAAACGAGAAGGTCGCTCCACCCTGAAAATTCCGGCTGACGACCAGGGTCGCGCCGTGGCTTTCGACGATTGAACGCGTGACCGACAGCCCCAGACCCATGCCGCCGGCCTTGGTCGTCGCCATCGGATGAAAAATGCTGTCGATTCTGTCTTCGGGGATGCCGTCGCCATTGTCGCACACCGCGATCTCATAGCCGTCCACGCCCAGCGTCCGGCCGGTCACCGTCACCCGCGCGCCCTCGCGTCCGATGACCGCGTCCACGGCGTTGCGCACCAGATTGGCCAGCGCCTGCTGAATCTGAATGCGGTCGGCCAGAACCTGATCGTCGTCTTCTTCCACATCCAGAGCGATCGTCGTGTCGGTGTCCTGGCCCGTCAGGGCGAAGACCGGCGCCAGGTCCAGGACGATCAGCGAGGCGCGCTCTTCGGTGAAGGACCGCGAACCTGTGGCGACCTGTTCGCGCATGCGCCGGATGATGTCGCCCGCGCGCAGCAACTGGGTCTTGGCCAGGTCGATGGTCTTGGCCGGCCCTTCCGCGACCGTTCCCAGCCGGGTCAGTTCGGCCTGGCCGGCATGCAGATAAACGGTGGCGGCGGTCAGCGGCTGGTTCAGTTCGTGGGCCAGGGTCGCGGCCATTTCGCCCATCGAGTTCAAACGCCAGACGCTGCTGAGCTTGTCGTTCAGGTCGCGCTCGCCCTTGCGGATCGTCTCGGCCTGGCTTTGATCGCCCAGCGTCAGGACGATGTGTTCGGGGGCGATGTCGTCGGGGAGCACGTTGGCGTGAAGCGTCAGCGGCGGCCCAGGCTTGTCTATATTCCCGCTCGTCCAAGGGCCGGAGGACGGGCCCAGCACCTCGCCGCCCTGACGGGCCTTTGCCAGGGCTGCGTCGTCGAAGCCGGGCAGCAGCGATGCGAAAGGCTGCGCCATCGCCGTCTCTCGATCCACACGCAGAAGATCGGCGGCGGCCGGGGTCACGCGGCGCGTGCGTCCTTCGCGGTCCAGGGTCACGATCGGCGTCGTGGCCACGATAGTGTCGAGCAGCATCTCGCGCAGCGCCAGATGGCGCGTCAGGGCGCGGGCCTGTTCCAACGAGTCGATCAGCCGACGACAGACCTCGGCGATGACCCAGGCGATAACCGCGAAAAGCGCGGCGTTGGTCGCCGCATCCAGCACGCTTTCGCGATGCACCAGCCACAGGTTGGCCCCGATGGCCAACAGGATCGCGAGCACGACCGCCCCCCTTTGCGCCAGCAGAGCCGTAACAATCACCGCCGGGACCAGCGGCAGATAGTAGAAGTTTCCAAACGGTTCGAGCGCGCTGCGAACCAGCGTCGCCACAAGAACAGCCAGACACGCGATCAAGACCCCGCTCCACCATGTCCTGGACCTGAAAATCATGTCCTCGTGCTGTTCCTAGGCTGCTGGATATATTTCACCGGAGTATGGGTTGGGATGCGAAAACTCGACAGAACTTGGGCTGCCGGGCCTCGCCGCTTTTCTGACAACTTTCGTATAGGCTCATTTCGACTACGTGAACATACGTAGTCGCTCAAATTCGGTTTGGAGTGACCCGCACCCCCTACGATGCCGCGGCTTGGACGCTGGGCGACACATCTTATGGGTTACGCAATCCTACATACGGTCCGGTTCAGATTTAATATTAATCATCGCCTCATCCTTGGCCTTCAGAATGCAGAAGCTTCAGGGATCATCATGTTTCGTTCGTCAGCCTTCTTTGTTGTCGCGGCAGTAGGCCTCGCAGCACCGATCACCTCCCAGGCCCAATCGTTCGGCCTCGATGTCGGTGTCGCCAGCGAGTATGTCGGCAAAGGGCTGGGCAAGAGCAATCAGGACGTTGCGCCTTTCGCCAAGGCGGAAGCCGGCTTCGGCGAAGGCTACGCCAGCGTCTTCGTCTCTGACGCCGCCGGGTCTCAAGGCTACGACATGGAGATCGTCAGCATGGTCGGTTGGCGACCCAAGGCGGGCGGTTTCACCTTGGATCTGGGGGTCATGAATCGCGACCTGCCAGGGTCGCGCGCCGGCGTAGACAAAAACTACTGGGAATATCAGGCGGACGCTTCACGCAAGCTGGGCCCCGTGGCGACGCGCCTGCGCGTCAACTATTCGCCCGACGGCTTCGCTGCGACGAAAGAGGCCTGGTGGCTGGAGCTTCAAGGCACGGTCTCCGTCGCCGCCAAGACGAAGATTTCAGCCGCCGTCGCCAACCGCATGGCCGACGGCGGCGTCGACTACAATGCCTGGAACGTCGGCGCCAAACAGAAGCTGACCGACGCCTTGGCCGTCGATCTGCGCTGGTACGACACCGACCGCCACAGCGCAGGCGAGCCCTATGAGGGTCGCCTCGTCGCCGCCGCCACCTATTCGTTCTGAGTTACCGATCCACCGGGGGATGCTGAGTTGAAGTTGATTGAAAATATGCCCGTCGGCCGCAAGCTGTTCGCGGCCTTTGGCCTCGTTTTGGCGGCGATCGCCGTCATGGGCGCCGTCGTCATCGCCAGTCTGCTTCAGCTGGAGAAGGCTGGCGAAGTCCGCACGGTGGAAAACCAGGCCAACCGCACCACGGCGACGGCCGAGTTCTACATGGCCCGTCAGGAGAACGCCTTCCGCGGTTACCTCCTGTCTCAGGACCCCTACTATATTGAACGCGTCGATGCGCACCGCGCCAAGTTCCTGGCGGCCATGGACGAGCTGCGCGGCGAACTGCCGGCCGATCGCACCGCATTGGTGGACAAGGCGGTCGAGGCCAATGCGACCTGGTACAAGAATGTCGTCGAAACCGGTTCGGCGATGGTGCGCGATGGCCAGGCAGCCCAGGCTGTGCAGATGGTCGGGCGCAACGGAACGGCCGACAACTACATCTCGCCTGTCGAAGACACGATCGACCAGATCAAGACCGCCAACGATGAGGCGCGCAAGGCCTCGACCGAGGCTCAGGACGCCGCCAGCCGCACAGCGCTGATCGCCACGATCGTAGGTTTGATCTCGGCGCTGGTGATCGCCCTCATCGCGGGCTTCGTCGCGACGCGCTCCATCGTGCGCCCGATCTTCACGATGATCGGCTATATGCAAAAGCTGATGGCCGGCGACACCGACATCAAGGTCGCCAGCGCCGAGCGCAAGGATGAGTTCGGCAAGATGGGTCAGGCCATCGTGGCCTTCCGTGACGCCGCGATCGAGAAGGTCCGCGTCGAACGGGACGCTTTGGCGCAGCGTTCGATGTCCGAGCAGGAACGCGCCGAACGCGAGGCCGACAAGGCGCGCGAAGCCGCGGAGGACGCCCAGGCCATCGGCGCCCTGGGCGAAGGTCTTTCGGCCATGGCGAACGGGGATCTGACCTACCGGATCGACATCGAGTTCAGCGCCAAGGCCGCGCAGCTGAAGACGGATTTCAACGCCGCGATCTCCCAGCTGCAGCAGGCCGTCTCGGTCGTGGTCAACAACGTCTCGGGCATCCGCTCGGGCGCCGGCGAAATCTCGCAGGCCGCCGACGACCTGTCGCGCCGCACCGAACAGCAGGCCGCCTCGCTGGAGGAAACCGCCGCCGCCCTGGATGAAATCACCGCGACGGTGAACAAGACCGCCTCAGGCGCCCGCCAAGCCTCGGACGTTGTCCAGGCCGCGCGCGGCGACGCCGAGAAGAGCGGCGTGATCGTGCGCGACGCCGTCCAGGCCATGACCGCCATCGAAAGCTCGTCCACTCAGATCAATCAGATCATCGGCGTCATCGATGAGATCGCCTTCCAGACCAACCTTCTGGCCCTGAACGCCGGCGTCGAGGCCGCTCGTGCGGGCGAGGCCGGTCGCGGCTTTGCGGTGGTCGCCTCCGAAGTTCGCGCCCTGGCCCAGCGTTCGGCCGAAGCCGCCAAGGAGATCAAGACCCTGATCTCGGCCTCGACGGGTCAGGTCGGCTCGGGCGTCAAACTGGTCGGCGAGACCGGCGAGGCCCTGCAACGCATCGTGGACCGGGTCGCCGAGATCGACAGCCTGGTCACCGAAATCGCGGCCTCGGCTCAGGAACAGGCTGTCGGCCTGGCCCAGGTCAACACCGCCGTGAATCAGATGGACCAGGTCACCCAGCAGAACGCGGCCATGGTCGAGCAGTCCACCGCCGCCAGCCATTCGCTGGCCCAGGAGGCGGAGAGCCTGCAAGCCTCGGTCGCTCAGTTCCGCGTCGGGTCTTCGCCGTCGCGCGCCGCTGCGCCCGCGCCGGTTCGCACCCCTGCGCCCGTCGCCAAGCCCGTTGCTCGCTCCAGCCACATGGTCGCCGCGCTGAAGACCATAGGCCGTGGCGGCGCCGCGCCCAAGCCTCAAGCCGCCGCCGTCGAAGACGGTTGGGAGGAGTTCTGATGACTGAAACCCTGATCCTGTCCGACGTGCTGGACCTGAACGCGGCCGAGCCGCTGAAGGCGGAACTGCTGGCCCTGCGCGGTCATCCGGTGGTCCTGGACGCCTCTGCGGTTCAGCGCCTGGGCGGCCTGTGCCTTCAGATCCTGCTGTCGGCGCGAAAGACGTGGGCGGCCGACGGCGTCAACCTAAGTTTAGGGTCTGTGTCCCAATATTGGACGGAACAATGGGCGGCCTATGGCGCGCCGGACTTCAACACCGAGGGGGCGTTGGCATGACCAAGACCGTTCTGACGATCGACGATTCACGCACCATGCGCGACATGCTGCTGATGGCGTTGGAAGACGCGGGCTATACCGTGATCCAGGCGGTGGACGGCGTGGACGGTCTGGAGACCCTGGCGTCCAAGGGCGCCGACGTCATCATCACCGACATCAACATGCCGCGCATGGACGGCTTCGGCGTCATCGAGGGCGTGCGCGCCGATCCGAACCACCGCACGACCCCGGTGCTGGTGCTGACGACCGAGAGCGATGTCGAGAAGAAGGCGCGCGCCCGCGCCGCCGGCGCCACCGGCTGGATCGTCAAGCCGTTCGACCCCGCAAAGCTGGTGGACGCCGTCCGCCGCGTCGCCGCCTGATCGCCTGAAGCCCGCCGGACCCCGACCTAATGGACGCCTTCGAAGCCATCAAAGCCACCTTCTTCCAGGAGTGCGACGAGCTGCTCGCGGACCTGGAAGCCAAGTTGATGCTGCTTGAACAGGGTCAGACCGACCTGGAGACGATCAACGCCGTCTTCCGCGCCGTCCATTCGGTCAAGGGCGGGGCAGGGGCCTTCGGCCTGGAGGCCCTGGTCCGGTTCGCCCACGTCTTCGAGACCCTGATGGACGAACTACGCGCAGGCCGTAAACCGTGCGACGCGATCACCATCAAGACCCTGCTGCGCGCCTCCGACGTACTGGCCGATCACATTCAGGCCGCCCAAGGTCTGATCCCGCCGGTTGACGAGGCGCGGTCCGCCGCCCTGGTCGCCGAAATGCAGGTCCTGACCCACGGCGGCGAGGCGCCGGTCGAGGTCGAGGTCGAGGAAGACGAAGACGACTTCGGCTTCACTCCCATGGCCTTCGACATGGCGCTGGACGAGCCTGCGCCCTTACCCATCGCCGACCTGAGCGCCGACGCGCCGTCGGTCGGCTGGCGCATCGTGTTCAAGCCGATGGGCCGGATGTACGTGAACGCCAACGAGACCAGCCTGCTGCTGCGCGAGCTGGGTCGTCTCGGCCCGGTCACGGTCCTCGTGGACGACAGCGAAACGCCGACGCTGGACGCGCTGTCCATCGAGGACGGCTGCCTGACCTGGACGGTCGATCTGGCCGTCGCCGTCGATGAGGCGGCCGTGCGCGAGGTCTTCGACTTCGTCGAAAGCGACTGCGACCTGACCATCACGCCCCTGGGCGCCGGCGGCGCAACCGATATCGGCGCGTTCGACGACGAACCGGCCGCCGTCCTGCCCGCCAGTGACGATCTGGATATCGCCGCCCTGTTGGCCAAGGCCTCCGGCGCCGCCGAGCCGGCGGCCGAAGTTGTGCCCTTCGCCGCCTTGGAGCCCGAGCCCACCCCGGCGCCGATCATCGCTACGCCCGTCGTTGAGCCCGTCGCCGCACCCGTGGCGGCGACCCCCGCGCCGGCTTCGGCCCCTGTCGCGCCCGCGCCGGTGACGATCCGTGTCGATCTTGATCGGGTGGATCGCCTGATCAACGTCGTCGGCGAACTGGTCATCCAGCAGGCGATGCTGTCGCAGCGCGTCCTGGAAAGCGGTCTGGCCCGCTCCTCGGGCATCGCGCTCGGCCTCGAAGACCTGGAACTGCTGACACGCGAGATCCAGGACAGCGTCATGGCCATCCGCGCCCAGCCGGTGAAGTCGGTGTTCCAGCGTATGCCCCGTCTGGTCCGCGAAGTCGCCGACATGGTCTCCAAACAGGTTCGCCTGGTCACGGCCGGCGAGGACACCGAGGTCGACAAGACCGTGGTCGAACGCCTGGCTGAACCCATCACCCACATGCTGCGCAACGCCATCGACCACGGGCTGGAAACCCCGGATGAGCGCGTCGCCGCCGGCAAGTCGGCCGAGGGCACCGTGCGTCTCGCGGCCCTGCACCGCTCGGGTCGGATCGTCATCGAAATCTCCGACGACGGCCGCGGCATCAACCGCGAACGGGTCAAGAAGATCGCCGTCGACAAGGGTCTGATCGCCGCCGACGCGCCCCTGACCGACGAACAGATCGACAATCTGATCTTCGCGCCGGGCTTCTCCACCGCCGCCGTCGTGTCCGACATTTCGGGCCGGGGCGTGGGCATGGACGTGGTTAAACGCTCGATCCAGGCCTTGGGCGGACGTATCTCCATCAGCTCGGTTCCGGGCAAGGGCTCGACCTTCACCCTCAGCCTGCCGCTGACGCTGGCGGTGCTGGACGGCATGGTTGTTGCCGCCGCCGAACAGACGCTGATCGCGCCGCTGCCGGCCATCGTCGAGAGCCTGACTCCGCAGGCCGTCGATCTGCATTTCGTCGGCGGCGTGGATCCCGTCATCCGCTTCCGCGATCGGTTCCTGCCGCTGATCGACGTGGCTCTGATCATGGGCTTCCGCGAACAGCCGATGAACCCGACCGAAGGCGTCGCCGTGGTCGTCGAGACCGAAGGCGGCCAGCAGGCGGCCCTGCTGTTCGACGCCATCCAGGGCCAGCGCCAGGTGGTCATCAAGAGCCTGGAAACCAACTACCAGCAGGTCGAGGGCGTCGCCGCCGCCACCATCCTGGGCGACGGGCGCGTCGCCCTGATCCTGGATGTCGATGTGCTGGTCACCGACATGCGCCGCAAATCCGTCCGTCCCGACTTCAAGCTCGCGAGCTGAACCATGACCGAAGCCAAAGATCTCCAGCGTGAACTGATCGCCTTCCGCATCGGCAGTCAGGAATTCTGCGTCGATATCATGTCTGTGCGCGAAATCCGCGGCTGGACGCCGGCGACGCCTCTGCCCCGTTCGCCGGGATACATGAAGGGCGTCATCAACCTGCGCGGCACGGTCCTGCCGATCATCGATCTGGGCGCGCGCTTCGGCCTGACGACCTCGGAACCGACGGCGCGCCACGTCATCATGGTCGCTCATATCGGCGGCCGCATGGTCGGCCTGCTGGTTGATGCCGTCTCTGACATCCTGCAGATGAGCGAGGCCTCGGTCCAGCCGACGCCCGACGTCGCCAGCGATCAGGTCAAGACCTTCGTCAAGGGCATCTTCTCGATCGACGGCCGCATGATCAGCCTGATCGAACTGGATTACATCCTGCCGCAAGTCGAGGCCGAAGCCGCATGACCGCCGCCGCCGGCCGGGGATCCATCGTCGAGGGCGAGTTCGTCTTCACCGCCGAGGATTTCCGCCACATCGCCCAGATGCTGCACGCCCACGCGGGCATCGCCCTGAACGAGGGCAAGGCCGCGCTGGTGTATTCGCGCCTGGCCAAGCGTTTGCGCACCCTGGGTCTGACCAGCTTCCGCGACTACTGCGCCCTGGTCGAGGGCGTGGACGGCGTGGACGAGCGTCAGAAGATGACGGCGGCCCTGACCACCAACGTCACCCGCTTCTATCGCGAGCCGCACCATTTCGACGACCTGCGCGACCGGGTCATGCCCGAACTGGCGGCGCGCGCCCGCGCCGGCGGCCGGGTCCGTCTGTGGTCGGCTGCCTGCTCGAACGGGCAGGAGCCCTATTCGATGGCCCTGACCGTGCTTCAGGCCCTGCCCGAAGCGGCCGAGCTGGATGTGCGAATCCTGGCCACCGACATCGATCCCAACATGGTCGCCCAGGGCCATGACGGCGTCTATTCCGAAGAGGCGCTGGAGCCCGCGCCCGTTACCCTGTGGCGCAAATATTTCGACCGCGCCGATCGCGGCCAGTGGGTCGCGGGCGCGCAGCTGAAGCGTCTGGTCAGCTTCAAGGAGCTGAACCTGATCGGCGACTGGCCGATGAAGGGCAAGTTCGACGTCATCTTCTGCCGCAACGTCGTCATCTACTTCGACGACGCCACCCAGGAGCGGGTGTGGAAGCGGTTCACTCCGCTGATGAACCCCGGCGCGACCCTCTACATCGGTCACTCCGAACGCGTCTCCGGCCCGGCGACCAGCCAGCTTCAGACCGCCGGCCTGACGACCTATCGCCTGGGTGGCGCATGAGCCCCGTCCGCGTCCTCGTCGTCGACGACAGCCTGACCATGCGCGGGCTGATCTCGGCCGCCCTGAAGTCGGACCCGGAGATCGAGGTCGTCGGCACCGCCGCCGATCCCATCGAGGCGCGCGCCGCGATCAAGGCCCTGAACCCCGACGTTCTCACCCTGGACGTCGAGATGCCCAATATGAACGGGCTGGAGTTTCTGGAAAAGATCATGCGGCTGCGGCCGATGCCGGTGGTCATGGTCTCGACCCTGACGGCGGCGGGCACGGACGTGACCCTGGCCGCGCTGGAAATCGGCGCCGTGGACGCGGTGGCCAAGCCGGCGGTCGCCAGCGTCGACGCCTTCCACGACCTGATCGGCAAGGTGAAGACAGCAGCCCGTTCGCGTGTCCGCGCCCGCGGCGACACGCCCGCCGCCGCCGAGGCGCCGCGCGCCTATCACGCCGACCCCAATCAGATTCTCGCCATCGGTTCGTCCACCGGCGGGGTCGAGGCCCTGCTGACGGTGCTCAGCGGCTTCCCGCTGGATTGCCCCGCGACCGTCATCACCCAGCATATGCCGGCGACCTTCACCGCCAGCTTCGCCGCCCGCCTGGACCGCGTCTGCGCCCCGACCGTGACTGAGGCGGTGGACGGCGCCCCGCTGAAGCCGGGCCACATCTATCTGGCCCCCGGCGGCGCAACCCATCTTGAGGTGTCCGGCGGCCTGACGCCCCGTTGCCGCCTGATCGCCAGCGATCCCGTCAACGGCCACCGTCCGTCAGTCGATGTGATGTTCGAATCCGTCGCCCGGCTGAAGCGTCCGATGACCGGCGTCATCCTGACCGGCATGGGCCGCGACGGCGCCAAGGGCCTGCTGACGATGCGCCAGGCCGGCGGCCGCACCCTGGGCCAGGACGAGGCGACATGCGTCGTCTACGGCATGCCCAAGGCCGCCTATGAAATCGGCGCCGTGGAGCGGCAGTTGCCGTTGCACCGCCTGTCCCCCGCCATTCTCGAACTGTGCGCCGATCCGGCTGCGCGGTCAGTCGCCTAATCGGGAGCGTAACCTATGCCCGCCGCCGCCTCACTCCACTGCCTGGTCGTCGATGATCAGATGACGATGCGCTCGCTGGTGCGCACCAGCTTGCAACAGCTCGGCGTGCGCGAGATCCGCGAGGCCGCCGACGGCGAAATCGCCTTGCGTGAGATAGTGTCCAAGCCCGCGCACCTGATCATCTCCGACTACAATATGCCGAACCTGGACGGCCTGGGCCTGCTGCGCGCCGTGCGCGCCCATCCCCCCACCTCCAAGACCGCCTTCATCATGCTGACGGGCCGCGCCGACCGCGAGCTGGTCCAGCGTGCGGTGCAGTTCGGCGTCAACAACTACCTGGTCAAGCCTTTCACCGTCGCCCAGCTGAAGGGCAAGCTGGAAGCTGTTTTCGGTCCCCTGACATGAGTTTCGCCGCCCTGAAGGACACGGTCGAAAAGCGCGTTCACGTCGGTCAGGGCGAGCATTTCATCACGTCCGATCCCAATGTCGTGCTCAGCACCATCCTGGGGTCCTGCGTCGCCATGTGCGTGCGCGATCCGCTGGCAGGCGTCGGCGGCATGAACCACTTCCTGCTGCCCGAGGGCTCGGGCGCAGGGACCGACGCGGGACGTCGCTACGGCGCCTATGCGATGGAGCTTCTGATCAACGACATGCTCAAGGCCGGCGCCCGTCGCGATCGGCTGGAGGCCAAGCTGTTCGGCGGCGGCCGCATGTTCGACAGCCTGCGCGACGTGGGACGCAGCAACGCCGACTTCGCCGAGAAATTCCTGCGCGACGAAGGCATTCCCGTCGTGGGCGGCAGCCTGCGCGGCGACGGCGGACGGCGCCTGCACTACTGGCCCGTCACCGGCCGCGCCCTGCAGCGCGCCGTCACCGACGTCGTCGCGCCCAAACCCGTGCCCGTCATGGCCCCGGTCGATACCGGCGCCCTGGAACTGTTCTGAGCGTGAGCGCCCCTCCCGAACACGCCGATCTGCTGGCCGCCGTCGCGGACGAGCTGATGCTGGTGCGCGAAGGCATCGACGGGATCGAGGCCCTGGTCAGTGATCTGGTCCGCCGCGCCCCGCCCGAGGAACGTCCCAACGCCCTGACCCAGGCCCAGGCCCTGGACGCCCTGACCCAGCGCCTCGAGGCTCTGTCCGGCGTCCTGCGCATGCTGGGCGGCGGCGCCAGCCCTTCCGAGGCCGTCAGCCGCCTGTCGCTGGCCGACATGGCCGGCCGCCTTCGTCCCGCCGCCGGCGAGCATCGCCCGCAATCGAACGCCGACGCCGGCGACCTCATGCTGTTCTGACGCCATGGCCAAGAGCGATCGGGTCAATCTGGCGCACACCACGGTCCTTCTGATCGACGACCAGCCCACGTCGCTGGATATGCTGGGTTCCATCGTCCAGGGCTTCGGCTGCAAGGAGCAGATCAAGTGCGCCTCGGCCCAGGCGGCCGTCGAACTGCTGGCGCGCCGCTCGGTCGATCTGATCCTGATCGACTGCATCATGCCGGACATGGACGGGTATGACTTCGTGCGCTGGCTGCGGCGCGACGCCCCCACCCCGACCCGTTATGTGCCCGTCATCATGATCCTGGGTCACGCCTCGCAGGCCAAGGTTCACCAGGGCCGCGACTGTGGCGCCAGCTTTATCGTCGCCAAACCTCTGTCGCCGTCTCTGCTGTTGAAACGGATCATCTGGCTGGGGGGCGAGGATCGGGATTTCGTCGAGTCCGAGCACTACATCGGCCCCGACCGCCGGGTGCACAACTACGGACCGCCTCCCGGCACCGATGGTCGTCGCGAAAGCGACCTGACCGGTGATCTGGGCGAGGCGGTCGAGGAAAACATGGATCAGGACGAGATCGACATGCTGATGAAGCCGATGAAGGTCAGCCTGTGACCGAACCTGTCGCCGCGCCCAAACCCTCCACCGTCCGCCGCGTCCACACCTCGCTCCAGCGTCAGATGGCGCGGCCGGGCGGCCGTCTGATCATCGAGGCCGAGTCGCGCGCCAACCAGGCGCTGGATGAACAGCGCGACCATGTCTTCACCCTGCTGACGGCCAACGTCGACGCCATCGAGGCCCTGTGCGCCACCCGCCCGCATGACGCTCCGGACCAAATCTACGCCTTCGCTTCCGCCATGGTCGACATGGCCGGCTATCTGGACGTCCCGACCTTCTTCGAGGCCGCCTTCAGCCTGTGCGAGATCGCCGACCGGATGAAGGGCGCCGGCGTCTGGTCCTGGCCGTCGGTCGAGGTTCACGTCCGCGCGCTTCGCCTGACCCTGGCCGCACAGGGCCAGACCAGCGCCGATTCCGACCGCCTTCTGGAGGGCCTGCGCGCCCTGACCGCCCACGTTCCGCCGATCGGTTAACGGCCGTTCCGTGCTGGCGGAACAAGGGCGAAACGAATCAGGACCGAATCGCTGACATCGCGCGTTTCGTCCTTTGTTCACCGCGATATCTGGTAGGTTAAGACCCCTTAACCACAATCGCCCGAGCCGCCATTCGCCGCTCCGCCTGCCGACTTTTTCGCCGCCCCGACTTCCCCCCGCCGCCCCGACCCGCTACGGCGTCGATCGTGGCCCCGTAGCTCAGCTGCATAGAGCAAGGCTTTCCTAAAGCCGAGGTCGCAGGTTGGAGTCCTGCCGGGGTCGCCATCGTCGCCTTGCGATGTCGTCGGTCTGAGGATCGATAACTGAGGCTGGAACAGAAGAAAGGCGCGGCCTTTCGACCGCGCCTCTGATCTTTCTGGCTTAAGGCTTAGCCCCGACGGTTGTCGTAATCGCGGCGTTCGTAGCGGATCTGGGCCGAGAGGCGGTCGAAGCGACGGTCCAGGTCCTGGCGTTCCCAAGCGGTCAGGCCACCGCGGCGATAGTTGGCTTCCAGACGCAGCAGGCTGTTGAACTCTCCGCGCAGACGGGTGGCTTCGCGGCGGCTCAGCTGGCCGTTGCGGACGCCCTGATCGATACGGCGATCCAGGTTGGCCTGGCGGGCGTTGATCGACTGCCACGAGCCATAGCTGGCGTGGTGGGGCGGGGCCGGGCGGTGGTGATAGGATTGGGCGAAGGACGGCGCGGCGACCGAGGCGGCGGCCAGGGCGATGGCGGGGACGATGAGCTTGCGCATGGCGATCTCCTCAAATGTTCTGCCGGTCGGGGTGACCAGCGATGAGGCGATTTGAGCACCCGGCGACTGAGCCGGTTCTGAACAGGATCGATCAGGTTCGGTTCATCTGGATGAAAAAGACGTCACACCGCCGTCTTCTGATTTGGTCTCCGGTTTGGAGCAGCGTTCGCTTTAAACTATACGACGTATTCAGCGCCCGTTCAGATGATCGGGACTAGATCGGTCGCCATGTTTCGCAAACCCGCCCCTCTCCTGATCGCCCCTCCGGCCCTGGCCTTGGCTCTCGGTCTGGCCTTCGCGCCCGTCATGACGACGTCGGCGCAGGCCCAGTCGCGCGATCAGGACCAGCGCTCGCAGGACCGTGGTCCGCGCGTCAGTCCCGACGAGGCCCGTCGTCGTGGCGGCGAGGCCGGCGGCGGTCGTCCCATCGACACCCAACCGCGCCGCGACGGCAACTATTCCGTCCTGGTCGAACGCGACGGGCGCGTGCGGGAGGTCGTGGTCGACGGCCAGACCGGACAGGCGCGTCCCGACAACAACAATCAACGTCGCAGGCCGAACTGATGCGCGTGCTTCTGGTCGAGGACGACGCGGATCTGTCGCGTCAGCTTAAGGCGGCGCTGGGCGACGCGGGCTATGCCGTGGACCATGCACCGGACGGCGAAGAAGCCCATTATCTGGGTGAGAACGAGCCTTATGACGTCATCGTCCTGGACCTGGGCCTGCCCAAGATCGACGGCGTGTCGGTGCTGGAGCGCTGGCGGCGCGAGGGCAAGACGACGCCGGTCCTGATCCTGACGGCGCGCGGCGCCTGGTCGGACAAGGTGGCGGGCTTCGACGCCGGCGCCGACGACTATCTGACCAAGCCCTTCCATACCGAAGAGCTGCTGGCGCGTCTGCGGGCGCTGCTGCGCCGCTCGGCGGGTATCGCCTCGGCGACGCTGTCGTGCGGCGGCTTGCGGCTGGATCCCCGCGCGGCGCGCGCCAGCGTCAATGGCGAGCCCCTGCGCCTGACCTCGCTGGAATACCGGCTGTTGCACTACATGATGATGCATCAGGGGCGCGTCATCAGCCGCACCGAACTGGTCGAACACCTTTACGATCAGGACTTCGACCGCGATTCCAACACCATCGAGGTCTTCATCGGCCGGGTGCGCAAGAAGGTCGGATCGGACCGGATCGAGACCGTGCGCGGCCTCGGCTATCGGCTGACGCCGCTGGCGGGCGAATCCGACCCGGCGTGACCGAGGCGACGGCTTCGAAACCCAACGCCGGTGGGCTCCACGACTGGGGCCGCTGGTTTGGTCGCCCCGGTCGCTCCCTGACGCGCCGGCTGATCTGGCTGGCCTCGGCCTGGATCGTGGTCGCTCTGGTCATTTCAGCGCTGGTGCTGACCCAGGCCTTTCAGGAATCCGCGCTGCGGCGTCTGGGCGCCATGCTCAACGAGACGATCGACGAGATCGTGGTCGGCGCCAGTCGCACGCCGCAAGGCGAGGCCATTCCGCAGATCCAGGACGCCAGAACTCTGCGGCTGCTGTCGGGCAAATACTGGCAGATCATGGAGGTTCGCCCCAATGGTCAGTTGGTCAGTCTGGCGCGTTCGACCTCGCTGTGGCGCTATGACCTGGCCCTGCCCGCCGACCTGCCCGCGCGGCTGGATGCGGCCTTCGGCGACGTCATCACCTTCAACACCACCGGCCCCAAGGACGACGCCGAGACGCGCGAGCCGCTGCGCGTCGCCGCCAGCATGAAGTCCATCCCCCGGCACGAACACCCGGTCATCTTCATCGCCGCGCTGGATCGCTCCGACGTCGATGCAGACACACGCCAGTTCGCGCGCGTGACCTGGATCGCCTTCCTGATCTTGGGGCTCGGACTCGTATCGGCGGTCTTCATCCAGGTGCGGATCGGCCTGCGCCCCCTGTTCGACCTGCGCGATGAGATCGCGGATGTGCGCAAGGGCAGGTCGGCGCGGATTGGCCGCTCGTACCCTCAGGAAATCCAGCCCCTGGCCGAGCAGGTGAACCGCCTGCTGGATCACAATCAGGAGGTCGTGGATCGCCAGCGCACCCACGTCGGCAACCTGGCCCATGCGCTGAAGACGCCGATCTCCGTCATGCTGGCCGAGGCGGGGACGAGCGAGGGCGATCTGCCCGAGTTGGTGCGGCGCCAGACCAAGATCATGCAGGGCCAGGTCGATCACCACCTGCGCCGCGCCCGCGCCGCCGCCCGCGCCGCCCACGGTCTGGGCGAGACGACGCCCGTCGCCGAGGTGCTGGACGAGCTGGCGGTGATGATCGAACAGGTCTTCCGCGACAAGAACGTCGAGATCGACTGGCGCGCGCCCGACAGCCTGTCCTTCCTAGGCGAGCGTCAGGATTTGCAGGAAATCCTGGGCAATCTGATCGAGAACGCCGCCAAGTTCTCCAGGCGCCGCGTGCGCGTCTCGGCGGGTGGCAGCGGCTTGGGCCAGATGATCCTGGTGGTCGAGGACGATGGAGCAGGCCTGCCGGCCGATCAGCGCGACACCGTCATGCAGCGCGGCGCGCGGCTGGACGAGAGCGCGCCGGGTTCGGGCCTGGGCCTGTCGATCGTGGACGACCTGACGCGCGCCTACGGCGGGCGGCTGATGCTGTCGGACAGCGACATGGGCGGGCTGAAGGCGGTCCTTGAACTGCCGGCCGCCCAGGTCGACTAGGGCTGCCGGTCTCCGCCCCGGCGGTAGCATTCGCAGGCCGCCCGCTCCAAGGCGGCGCGATCCAGCACCGTGATCCGGCCGCGCGAATAGGCGATGGCCCCCGCCTTCTGAAGCCCCTGCGCCGCCTCGTTCACCGTGGTCCGCTGCGAGCCCAGCATGGAGGCCAGATACTCCTGCGTCAGGTTCAGGGTGTCGCCCTCGACCCGGTCATGGCAGCGCAGCAGCCATTTGGCGAACCGCTGCCCGGCGTGGTGCAGAGCGTTGCAAGCGGCCGACTGCTCCAACTCGCCCTGAAGCCGCGCCATGTATTCGGCGACGGCGTCGCGAACGCCCGGCCGTTGAGCCGACAGGGCGCGGAACTTGGCGGCGTCCACCCGGCGCGCCGTTCCGGCGACCTGAGCCACGCTGCGGGTGTGGGCATGGTGCGGCACGACCGAGGCGACGACGCCCAGCACGCCTTCGCGCCCGATCATCACGGTCTCCACGGTGCGGCCGTCCTCCAGCACTGCGACCGAGGAGCAGAAGCCGCTGTCGATGAAATGCAGGTGTTCGATGGCGTCGTCAGGCTCACTGAACACATGGCCGGGCGCGAATTCCACCGGAGTGGCGATGGCGAGGAGAGCGTCGCGATCGTCGGGGTTCAGCCCTTGGATCAATCGGTTGCCAGGCGAGAGGCGGTTCATAAGTTCGCGCATAAGGCGATCTGAGCGTGGCGTCTGTCGAATCTCGACACAGCGTTGCTATATATCACGCGGCTTTCTGGGGAAAAGTCGTGTCTTTACCGCGTTGTGTACGCGATCGGGCAGAGAGTGGCCGAGGCTCAGCGGGTGACGCGGCCGACCAGACGCCCGGCTTCCAGCACTTCGACACCTGCGCAGGAGGCATGGCGCGCCAGCTGCGACCGCGCGGCTTCCAACGCCGTGGCGTCGTCGGCGCCGTCGAAGAAGTCGAGCAGCGGACGGCGATCCGCCTCGTCGAAGAAGTGAAACTCGTAGATGTTCACGCGAACGGCTCCCAAGGAGGCGAACCGTAGCGGCATACGCCCGTCGGTGTCTGTCGGATGTCGACACAGGGTCGAAGCGGAGCCTTTGCCTTGGCCGGCGCGTTGAGGGCGTCCTGACGTGGGAGACATCATGAACGCCGCCAAGACCCTTCGCCTGCCGCCGCTGGCGACCCTGATCGAATGGGCGGCGCGGGTCGGCTATGGGGCGCGAGGCTTCGTTTACCTGTCGGCCGGGGCGCTGACCCTGCTGGCGGCGACGGACCGGATCGGCGATGCGGTGGGGACCAGCGGGGCGGCGGGCTGGCTGGCCGAGCAGCCGTTCGGCAAGGTCTGGCTGGTGCTGCTGGGGCTGGGCCTGTGGGCCTTCGTCGGTTGGCGGGTCTTGCAGGCGGTGTTCGACGCGGATCACGAGGGCAGCGACTTGAAGGGCTGGACAACGCGCGCGGGCCAGGCGGTCAGCGGCCTGTTCTACGGCGTGCTGGCGTCGGGGGTGTTCGAATATCTGGACGAGTTCGGCGAGGCGACGAACGCCTCTGCGGCCCAGGCCGAGAGCGTAGCCGAGAACCAGGAGAAGGCGGCCATGCTGCTGGGGATGCCGTTCGGCGAGGTGCTGCTGATCGGGGCGGGGCTGGTGGTGCTGGGCGTCGGCGTGGGCAATATCGTCAGGGCCGTCCGCGACGACTTCGACGACGCCCTGGCGTGCCCCAAGGCCTTCTGCGGCACGGCGACGGCGCTGGCGCGGGCGGGCTATGCGGCGCGCGGGTTCGCCTATCTGCCGCTGGGGGTGTTCGTGGTTCTGGCGGGGCTGCATGCGCGCTCGGGCGAGGTGACGACGACGGCGGCGGCGCTGGACGCGCTGGAGGCCCAGCCGGGCGGATCGTGGATCCTGGGGCTGACGGCGGCGGGGCTGATGGCCTTCGGCGCCTTCGCCTTCGTGGAGGCGCGCTGGCGGCGGATTCGCCCGCCCAGGGATTTGAGCCTGGGCTGAGACTTGTCGCGCCGCGCGGCGTCGCCATATCCGGAAAGCAACACACGCTGTTCCAGAAGGCCGCGCCATGAACGCTCCGCTCAAGACCCTGAAGATCGACTTCGTCTCCGACGTCGTCTGCCCTTGGTGCGTGGTGGGACTGGGCGGGCTGGACACGGCCCTGGACGCCCTGAAGGCCGAGGGGATCGCCGCCGACATCGCCTTCCAGCCATTCGAGCTG
Source organism: Brevundimonas sp. SPF441 (assembly GCF_009661015.1). Classification (NCBI taxonomy): domain Bacteria; kingdom Pseudomonadati; phylum Pseudomonadota; class Alphaproteobacteria; order Caulobacterales; family Caulobacteraceae; genus Brevundimonas; species Brevundimonas sp. SPF441. Next base: position 63,673 of record NZ_WJWX01000010.1, read on the forward strand.
AACCCCCAGATCGCGCCCGAGGGCGAGAACATCGTCGAACACATCGGCCGCAAATACGGCGCGAGCCCTGAGCAGTCCGCCGCCAACCGCGCCATGATCCGCGAGCGGGCGGGCGAGGTGGGCTTCGACATGCGCATGACCGACGACAGCCGCATCTGGAACACCTTCGACGCCCACCGGCTGCTGCACTGGGCGCATGAGACGGCGCCAAAGAAGCAGAAGGCCCTGAAACAGGCGCTGTTCACCGCCCACTTCACCGAGAACCGCAACCTGACCGACGCCGGCGTCCTGACCACCGCCGCCGAAAAGGCCGGGCTGGACCGGGCCGAGGCGGGCGAGGTCCTGGCCTCGGGCCGCTACGCCCAGGCCGTGCGCCAGGCCGAGGATCTGTGGCGTGCGCGCGGCATCACCTCGGTCCCGGCCGTGGTGGTCGAGGGCAAATATCTGATCTCGGGCGGCCAGCCGGCCTCGGTGTTCGAAGAGGCCCTGCGCAAGATCGCGTCGGAGGTGTGAGGGGGGTGAATGGTGAGTGGTGATTGGTGAATAGGCGCGCCTCTTTTCACGATTCACCACTCACGATTCACGTTCAGCCCGGCGGTTCGGCTTTAGACCCCGCCCCCACAAAAACACCGTCTATTTCGTCTAATTCGTCTGATGTCGGGGCCGGTTTCAGGTCGTCGAGCGCCTCGAGGCGGGCCATCAGGGCGTCGCGGCCGGCGTAGTCGCCGCGTTTGAGGGCGCAGGCTTCGCGGGCGATCTGGCCGATCTCCTCGGCGACGGCGGCGGCGCGTTCGCCCAGGTCGGGTTCCTTGGGCGGCACCGGGGGCGGCGCCGGCGGCTTCGGCGGGGGCTGAGACGAAGGTGCGGGCGGGGCGGCCGCCATCCGGGTCAGGTCGGCGTGCAGCCGCACCCAGCGCGCGGCCTCCAGCGCGCGCCCGGCCTGAAGCGCCCGGTTCAGCCGCACCAGGGCGTGGGCCGCCATGGCGCCATAGTCGGGCAAACCGTCGGCCGTCTCGGCCTCCAGGTCGATGGGCTCGCGAAGGGGATCGGGCTGATCCTCGCGCCGCCAGCCTTCGTCCTTGGCGCGGGCGCGAAAGGTGCTGACCGCCATGCCATAGACGGCGCTGACCTCCTCGGCCGTGGAGCCGGCCAGATAGGCCGTGCCCGCCGCCTCCCACGCCTCCTTCGACAGGCGGCGATAGGCGCGGTTCTGCACCCGGTCGGCCGCGCGCGCGGCGGGGTCCGATGTGACCAGATCGGGCAGCCGCAGCAGATGCATCGGCAGGCCGTGCGCGCGCCAGAAGGCCGCCTCGGCCTCGGGCGAGGAATCGTGATGCAGGGCGTCGCGATACGTCTGCTCCAGACCCGCCTCGCGCAGGATGCGGATCTGATCCAGCGCCTGCTGGGTCATCGCATCGTAAAACGGATCGCGCGGCCCCTCGAACCCACCGTCGTCATAGCTGTGGTCGTCGTCCATCCCATCCCCGGCCTGTCGCCCGCGCCCGACACAGGACGCGCCGCCAGTCTAAGGCCGCCCCGAAGGGTGATCGGGTAGAGGCCGTCGATTTCGCGAAACGCGAGGGATTTCAACGGCCGGGGCAGGGACGTCGTGCATAGGTAGGGTGGCTAGCTGTGCATTCCCTCTCCCGTTGGGCGAGGGAAAGTCTAGGCCCGCTTTTTCGGTGCAGGCGCGGTGTCGGCGGCGGTGACCAGATGGCCCTTCCAGCCGGGCGGCGGCAGGAACTTGCCGGACTGCTCCTCGCGCGTGCCATGCTTGGCCATCTCGGCGGCGCGGCGGGCGGCCTTCAGCGCAGTTTCGTGGTCGATCAGCATCTTGTTCATCGCGGTCCCCAATCTAGCAGAAGCCGCAACGACCGTCCGTCTCCCGTTGGGAGAGGGCTTGAGGCTCGCAGAGCGTCAGCGATGCGCGAAGCCGAAAGGGTGAGGGTCGTGCGTCAACGGCGAGGTCCGACCCTCACCCTTTCACGCAAGTCTGATCGCCTGACGGCTCCCAGGCGCTCAAGCCCTCTCCCAACGGGAGAGGGAGGCCGCGTCCGGGTTCACGAACCGAAACGCCTCTGCCCGCTGACGCAGGAAGCGGTTGAGGAAGGTGGTCTTGCCTGCCGGACTGGCTGTTTAGGAATATTCACGTATTCTCTTCACGTGAAACTTAAGAGCATTACTAAGAAAACAAGTCGGGATGCTCAGACATCATCTGAGTTGAATCTCCCAACATTGAGGCGATAGCTTCGTCAGGAAGGGGGTGGGCTAAGACTGTACCATTGAATTCTAATACCTTGAGGTCTCGGCAATTCTTCGGTTGGTCCGGCCGCCCCTGAAATGCCCATTGGACAGTCATTGTGTCGATGACATGAGTATCAATCGAGTCGTCAGCTATTCGGTGCCAAAAGTCCTCATCCTCAACACGAAAGTACCTGTCTCGGCCATGACGGTCACGAGCCTTCCACTGTCGCGCGCCGTCTTCACGGTTCCAGTTAGGCGAAGTGACTCTCAGCTGAGTAATGGAAGTAAACCATGGTTGTTCAAACTCTTCATTTTTCGGCGGAAGCAACGACTGATATTTAGGAAAATCAGTCTTATTAATTGGGAAAAATGGCCGCTCATCAAAGCCCACCCCAGAAAGCTGTGGTACAAGATCACAACTTTCGTAGAAGGCGTTCTTAGCCTCATAGGCACTCCGGAATCGAAATTCTGAAATGCCTACTTGCTTAAGGTCGCTATTCGGAGTGGCGAGAAAAGCCTTTGCAGCCTCACACACGATCACATTTGCGGCTTCTCGCTCTGCGTTCTGGTCGTCGTTTTCCGTAAGAGCACTTCTAGCGGCTGCGCCAACCTTCTCAGCCCAATGGGCAGGTTCTGCGCCCGTCAGGCCCTTGATGAATGCTTGCCCGACATCACTTTCAGTGAAGGTCCACACGATGCCCCACCCCGCAAGCAAGATCACTCCAAGACGTGTGAGAAATGATCCTTCGCTCGGAGGCAGGACAACGATTTGAAATTGTAGCTGACCATCGAAGAGCTCTTGGCTCAGCGCGCGTATGACAGCTTCGGTTTGAGTCGATGTGTCCACGAATGCGGACAAGGGCAATTCATGTCCTGGCACATCGAAATGGATTGGGAAAACGTTGATGGCATCCCCGCTCGACGACCAGCCTATCACGGCCGCAATCACTTAGCCGCGCAGGTTTCTACGCAGCCGGCTCTGTGTCAACCGGCTTCTCGCGATAGTTGAGCTCTGATCATCTAGGGCTGGTTAGGTTCGAGCCCCTCACACCTTCACCTCCACCACGCCACCCCCAGCCCGGAACTTCGCGCTCATTTCGGCCATGCCGGCTTCGGCTTCCGACAGGGAGGCGCCGGCGTCGTTCTGGGCCTTGGCGGCGTCGCGGATGTCCTGGCTGATCTTCATCGAGCAGAACTTGGGGCCGCACATGGAGCAGAAGTGGGCGGTCTTGTGGGCCTCCTTGGGCAGGGTGGCGTCGTGGTATTTGCGGGCGGTTTCGGGGTCCAGACCCAGGTTGAACTGATCCTCCCAGCGGAACTCGAACCGGGCGCGTGACAGGGCGTCGTCGTGCAGGCGGGCGGCGGGGTGGCCCTTGGCCAGGTCGGCGGCGTGGGCGGCGATCTTGTAGGTGATGACGCCGTCCTTGACGTCCTGACGATCCGGCAGGCCCAAGTGCTCCTTGGGCGTGACGTAGCAGAGCATGGCCGTGCCGAACCAGCCGATCATGGCCGCCCCGATGGCCGATGTGATGTGGTCATAGCCCGGCGCGATGTCGGTGGTCAGCGGGCCAAGCGTATAGAAGGGCGCCTCGTGGCAGTGCTTCAGCTGCTCGTCCATATTCTGTTTGATCTTGTGCATCGGCACGTGGCCGGGGCCCTCGATCATGACCTGGCAGCCCTTGGCCCAGGCGATCTTGGTCAGTTCGCCCAGGGTCCGCAGCTCGGCGAACTGGGCCTCGTCATTGGCGTCGGCGATGGAGCCGGGGCGCAGGCCGTCGCCCAGGCTGAAGCTGACATCATAGGCGCGCATGATGTCGCAGATGTCCTCGAAATGCTCGTAGAGGAAGCTCTCCTTGTGGTGGGCCAGGCACCATTTGGCCATGATGGAGCCGCCTCTGCTGACGATGCCCGTCACCCGCTTGGCCGTCATCGGCACGAAGGGCAGGCGCACGCCGGCGTGGATGGTGAAATAGTCCACGCCCTGTTCGGCCTGTTCGATCAGGGTGTCGCGGAACACCTCCCACGTCAGATCCTCGGCGACGCCGTTCACCTTCTCCAGCGCTTGGTAGATGGGGACTGTGCCGATGGGGACGGAACTGTTGCGGATGATCCAGTCGCGGATGTTGTGGATGTTCCTGCCCGTCGACAGGTCCATGACGTTGTCGGCGCCCCAGCGGGTGGCCCAGACCAGCTTGTCGACCTCGTCGTCGACGGAGCTTAGGACGGCTGAGTTGCCGATGTTGGCGTTGATCTTCACCAGGAAGTTGCGGCCGATGATCATCGGCTCGACCTCAGGGTGGTTGATGTTGTGCGGGATGATGGCGCGGCCGCGCGCGATCTCCTGCCGGACGAACTCGGGCGTCACGAAGTCGGGGATGGCGGCGCCGAAGTCCTCGCCGTCGCGGATGCAGGGGCTGTTCTGCTCGCGGCGCAGGTTCTCGCGGATGGCGACATATTCCATCTCGGGCGTGATGATCCCGGCCTGGGCGTATTCGTACTGGGTGACCGGGCGGCCCTCGACGCCCTTGAAGACGCGGTGGTGGGAGGTGTCGAAGCGCGGGGCCAGGTGGCGGCCGGACGCATGGCCGTTGTCCTCGGGCTTGACCTCGCGCGGGTTGGCGACGGGGGCGATGTCGCCGCGATCCAGCTGCCAGCTGGATTTGACGCGGGGCAGGCCGCGCTTGATGTCGATGGTCACGGTCGGGTCGGTGTAGGGACCCGATGAGTCATAGATGGTCACCGGCGGCTCGTTGGCGGATGCGTGGACGGCGACCTCGCGGAAGGGGACGCGGATGTCGGGATAGAGTTCGCCGGCGACATAGACCTTGCGGCTGCCGGCCCGTTCGCCGGTCGGGATGGTCCCGGTCTCGCGCATGACCTCCTCGCGGGCGTCTTTTAGAGCCAACTCGACATTGGGCTCTTCGGGCAGGACGGGCGGGGTGACTTGGATGTTCATGGCGGCCTCAAGCGGTTTGAGGTCCGCCGACGTCGGGCGCGAGGGTCCTGTAGCGTGGACCAGAAGCGTACTCATCCCTTCGCCGGCATGACCCGGATCAGGTTCGACGGGTCAGAGGAGAAACCTCTATCTCAGCCGCTCGATTGCGACCCCCCGGAGAACGCCTGCATGATAGCGCGTATTTCGCAGAAACCTAGACGCAGAAGGCGAGCGTCCGTAGAGCGTCGTTCTCTGTTCCGTCTACAACTTCAGGGCTGCAACCAATGATCGCTGCGTTCGTGATGGCCACGCTTGTTCAAGGGGCGCAAACTCTGCCGACGCCGACATTCACCGCCGCTCAGGTTCAACAGGCGATCGCTTGTGCGGATGGGCCTGATCCGGGTGAGTGTGCGAGCGAGCACACGAAGCGATCTGTCCTGCATTGCATGACTGAACTGCCAGCCGGCGCAGACGAGGCGGCCTTCTCCCAGTGCGCCGGAGCCATTACCGACCGTTGCGTCCGTGGATGGGCCTCGACGACCCCCGAGATGAACAAGCGCGGAATTTTAGTTTGTGCGGCCCAAACGCGTGCCGCCTTGCGGTTTGGAGTCGACGACTGGTTTGCAAGAGCTGATCGGCGGATGGATGCCTCGATCATGCGCCAATACCGCGCGCAACTCGCGACCGTCGATGGCCGTTTGCGGGACCAGACGGCAGAAATCACGGGGCCAGACATGGAGGTTCGTCGCGCGGGAACACAGACGGGAATCTGGGAAAGCTTCGCACGTTTTCTGTGGCGTTCAGAACGTGACGGTCGTTAGGTTTCGAGCGGATTCAGGCCGCACATAAGTCCTTGTAGGCGCGGCGGATTTATTGGGCTATGCGCAAAGCTTGGGCCGGATGCCGGCGTCGGCGGAGTGAAACGAGGATATGAGCCTGAACCTGGAACGCGTCCTCTACACCAGCCGCGCGCGGGGCAACGCCGACAGCCTGATGATGCAGGTGGACATCCTGGCCACGTCGCAGCGGAACAATGCGCGCGACGACCTGACCGGGGCGCTGCTGATCCACGACGGGCGGTTCCTGCAGGTGCTGGAGGGCGCAGCGCAGGATCTGGACCGGCTGATGACGCGCCTGGCGGGCGATCCGCGCCATGACGAGGTGGTGGTGATCGAGCGCAAGCCGATCCCGGCGCGCGGCTTTTCCGGCTGGGCCATGGCCAGCGTGCGCGTGACCCCGGCGCTGGAAGAGACGCTGCGGGCCACGGTGGACGGCGCCGGCGCGCCCCAGCAGACGGTCGAGCGGATGCAGGACGCGGTGCTGGCCCAGGCGGCGTGACGTTCTACAGTAGGATGCAGTGCGCCTTGCGCAGAGTATCTCGCGTTTCGGCGGGAAGGTTGTGCGGCAATAGCGTCGTTTCCTGTCGAATGAGCCGTAGGGCTGCGTCGGCGCTAGGGCGATACCAAATCAGATAGCCGCACTCGTCCTGAAGCGCCCGCGAAGCGACGTAATCAACCGCGCCGTAATGGCCGAATGGCGCGTTGGGAGGATTGGAGTACCAAGTCAATCGACCGATCCGGCGTTCGGTGACGGCGCCGGCGGAAGCCTGAAATCGCTTCTGCTGCTCACTCCAGTCCGACAGCGTGGCGCCGCCGGTCATCGCGTCATCAGCCGTGACGAAGGCATCAGCATATCGGCCCTCGTCCAAGGCTGAAAAATAGCCCGTTGTCAGAGCTTCGAGTCGAGCATTCAGGGCGAGGGTTTCCGCCTCGGTCAGAGGCGGCGCGGGCAGGGGCTCAGTAGCCACAGCCGGCAAAGATGCGCAAACAACATCTTGAACCAGGGTCATCTTGTCACTCTGTTTGGCAGAGCTTTGACGTTCCAGCACCTGTTGATCGAGCGTAAAAGTATAATGATCGAAATAGAACCCCTTTGCCCCGCAGAGATTGGCAGCGGCGGGGCGAAGGCGTTCAGCTAAACGGAGCGGATCAGTTTCATCTGAGGCGGTGATCGTCATGCGCCAACGGCCAACGCCGTCCGGCTCCACCTTCACTACGTCCGACGTACCCAAAAGCACGAAGACAACAAAAGCCAGCAATCGATACCCTCCCGCAGCACGAAGATAGAGGGATGAATTGCGCCAGATTAGTCAAGGCGCCGACCAGCCCTTGACCGAGACGGCCGCCGCGCGCGGATCGGCGTCGAAGCGGAGGTAGGCCTTGGCGTGGCCGTGGCCGGGGACGTAGTCCAGGCTGGCGGTCGCGGTCTGGTCGCCCAGAACCCCTTCGATATCCACTGCGGCGGCGGTGTCGTCGCCGTCGTTCTGGACCCGGACGGTCGCGACCTGGCCTGCGGCGGTGACGTCCACGGCGACGATGCGGGCGCTGAGTGCGGGCGGGGCCGTGGGTTGGAGCGCCTCCCACACCACGATGCCGATGGCGGTCAGGGTGATGACGGCGCCGAGCAAGGCCATGCCCCATTGCAACAGAGGGCGGGTCGATGCGGCGGGCTTTGTCTTCGTGGGCATGGGGTCAGACCAACAGACGGGCGGCGGCGGCGCCGATGGCGGCGGGGAAGCCCAGGACGACCATGGTCTGGACCACGCCGGCGACGGCATGGCCGTCGGTGCGGCCGAACAGGAACAGGGTGAACAGGCTGACGGCCAGGGCGATGGCGTAGCCGGGCAGGGTGAAATGCAGGAAGGCCTTGATCGGATGATCGGCCTCTTCCTGACCGGCGAAGCCCGCCTTGAAGACGATCAGGTGGAGCAGAAGGATGGAGACGGCGATCAAGGCCAGGATGTGGGCGGGCGTGGCCTTGTAGGCGATCAGGATCATCTCTTCGGTCGGGGCCACGTTCAGGGCGAAGAACAGGGCGCCGGCCGCCATCAGGAACAGTTCGCCGAAATAGGAGGCCTGATCTTCATCCGTGTCGCCTCCGCCGTCGCCGCTGAGCTGACGCCGGGCCAGAAGCGCGCCCATGGCGCCGGGAATGGCCTGAAGCGCGACCATGCCCAGGCCCTCGCGCGGCGGCGCGTCCCATTCGACGACACCAAACAGGATCAGCAGCACCGACGCGGTGATGAAGCCGACCGCCAGGGCCACGGCGGTGTCCAGCGCATCGTTGACCGGGCCGCGCCGCTTTGAGAAGCCGGCGTAATAGGCCAGGCCGTAAAGCAGCGGCAGGCCGGCGACAATGAAGGTCAGCAACCGCCAGCGGTCCATGATCACGCCCTGCGCCCACATCTCCATCGTCATCAACAGCGGGATGTTGAACACCAGGGCGCCGGCGAAGGCGCGGCCCAGATCGCGGACATAGGCGCGCTCGCGTTGCAGATCCAAAGGGGGCGCGGCGGCGGTCATGCGACGGCAACGCTTGGACGCCGGCTTTGGCTCCGGACCGCTTGTCGAACGACGTTCAGGCGGCGTTCATCGCAGCCAAGCTTGGTATCAACTCTAGGGAGAGGGAACGATGAAAGAGATCAAGACGACCGCCGTGATCGCGGTTCTGGCGTGCGCGGGCTTGACGGCCTGCGCCTCGGTGGATGTCGGCGGCGCGCCGATGGCCCTGTCGCCCGCCATGGCCGAGCAGGCGCGGATCGGCAGCGTCACAACCACGACCGGCTGGCTGGACGCCGAGGACGACTTCGCCGACACCTTCAACGACGAGGTGCTGAACGAAATGGGGCTGTGCGCCGGCGGCCGGCATCGGCTGAACCTGAGCATCCACGTCGAGGCGCTGAGCCGGGCGCCGCGCCTGGCCATTCTGGCCGGCGATCGCGCCGAACACCGGATGCGGGCGACCGCCGAGCTGCGCGATCCGGCGCAGGGCGGTCAGGTGGTCGGGCGTTATCCGCTGGTCGTGACGGTGGATGCGGGCGCCGGGGTGCTGGACGCCTTGATGGACAGGCAGGCGGTCACGTCCCACGCCTTCGCCCAGGCCCTGTGCGACGCCGCCTTCGTCGCCCCGACGCGTGTGGCCGAGGCCGGCGCGCCGGGCTGAGGTCGAGGCGGGCGAAGGGGCGGCGGCTTGGCTGGCGCTTTTGAATGTCACGGGCGCGGGCTATCAAGACGGCGAACAGGAAACCGTCCCATGCATCTCGCCCGTTTTGCCCGCATCCGCCTGGCCCATCTGCCGACGCCGCTGGAGCCGCTGCCCCGCCTGTCGGAAGAGCTGGGCCTGGATCTGTGGATCAAGCGCGATGACTGCACCGGCCTGGCCGGCGGCGGCAACAAGACCCGCAAGCTGGAGTTCCTGCTGGGCGCGGCGTTCGAACAGGACGCCGACACGCTGGTGACGCAAGGGGCGGTGCAATCGAACCATGTGCGCCAGACGGCGGCGGCGGCGGCGGCCCACGGTCTGGCGTGCGAGATCATTCTGGAAGAGCGGACGGGGTCCAAGGCAACGGACTATGTCGGCAACGGAAACGTGCTGCTGGACCGGCTGTTCGGCGCGACCCTGCGCACCGTGCCGGGCGGGACGGACATGGTCGCCGAGCTGGAGAAGACGGCGGCCGAGGTGCGGGCGCGGGGCGGCAAGCCCTATGTCATTCCCGGCGGCGGATCGAACCCTACGGGGGCTTTGGGCTATGTCGATTGCGCGCGGGAAATCGTGGTCCAGGCCGATGAGATGGATCTGGAGGTCCACCGGATCGTGACGGCGACGGGCAGCGCGGGCACCCACGCCGGTCTGGTCGCCGGGCTGGCGGTCATGGGGGCGGACATTCCCGTGCTGGGCATCGGTGTGCGGGCGCCCAAGGACAAGCAGGAGGCGAACGTCTTCAAACTGGCCGAGGAGACGGCCGCCCTGCTGGGGCAGCCGGGACGGGTGACGCGCGAGCAGGTGGTCGCCGACTGCGACTATGTCGGCGAGGGCTATGGCCTGATCGACCAGGGGGTGATCGACGCCCTGACCCTGGTCGCGCGTCTGGACGGGATCGTGCTGGACCCGGTCTATTCCGGCAAGGCGATGAAGGGGCTGATCGCCCTGGCGCGCGCCGGCCGGTTCAAGGGCGAGACGGTGGTCTTCCTGCACACTGGTGGAGCGCAGGGGCTGTTCGGCTATCAGACCGAGATCGAAGGGGCGCTGTAGGCGCGCCGTCCGTCATGGACTCGCGCGAGGCGACGCTGGCGCTGCTGGCCGCCCGGGCCGAGGACGCCACCGTCTGCCCCAGCGAGGTCGCGCGGGTGGTCGCGGGCGAAGACGGCGCGTGGCGCGAGGCGATGCCTGACGTTCACGCCGCGGTGGATGCCATGTTGAACGAGGGCGCGGTGCGACTGAGCTGGAAGGGGAGGCCGCTGGCGATGCGTGCGGGGCCCTATCGGATCGCGCGGGCTCGAGGCGGTGAAGACGGGGGCGGCGACTTTGGATGATCGCGTCTATGCCGCGCTGCTTGTGCTGGTTTAGGCTGACGCCAGTTTCATAGCCGGGCTGCGGATCGGAGGGCGACATTGACGAAGGTGAGCATCTTGAAAGTTCTTGTCCCCCTGCTTGTCGCCGCGGGCCTTTTGGGTTGCGGGTCAGAACCCGCCACTTCGGTCGAAAATAGGCGTGAAGACAGCGCTGTCCAGGGTATCCAGCCGGTTGCCTCGAACACCCTGGGCCAATGCTCGAAATTTATTGGCGCCTCTCTATCCGACGACGATCGTGTGGCGCTTTGGAACGGTCGTGGCGACGCTCAGCCTCTCTGTCTGTTCGTGGCTTCGGTGGCTTGGGCGGATCATGATCGACAGAAGGCGTCTGACCTCTACGCACTGGCGATGGTCCGTTATCGATACGACGCCGTGAGATGCGCGGCGCCTGTCCCAGACGCGCTCGTGTCATCGATGGTCGCCGCCCGCATGGCCACCGAAAGTCGGCTTGCCGACCTTGGCATTTTTGTCGGGCCTCAAGAGATCGGCGCCGCAGCGCAGCGATCGGAAAGCTACGTCTATCCCGTGGGCCACCTTCAACAGCAATGTGAGGGCAAGCTGAGGCCCGAAAGCGAGTGGGCCGGCTTGAGGGTGGAGATGCAGGACGCGGTCGCAAGAGCCATGGCGAGCCCTCAGTAAGGGCTGGCCTGACTTGCAAATCCTTTTCGCGAGATCAGGACTGATCGGATGATTGCGCCGCAGTCCGAACCTGTCCCGCCGGCGCTGTCTTTGGCGGCGGTGTTTCTGCGGTTCTTGCGGTTCGGGCTGCTGGCGTTTGGCGGGCCGGTGGCGCAGATCGCGATGATCCGGCGCGAGCTGGTCGATCAGGACGGGTGGATGTCCAGCGCGCGGTTCAACCGGCTGCTGGCGGTGTTGCAGGTCCTGCCGGGGCCGGAGGCGCACGAGCTGTGCGTGCATATGGGCATGCGGGCGCGGGGGCGGATCGGTGGTCTGCTGGCGGGCCTGGGGTTCATGCTGCCGGGGCTGATCCTGATGCTGGGGATCGGCTGGGCCTATGTGGCGCTGTCGCCGGTCGTGGGCCTGCTGGCCGGGGCGTTCCTGGGGGTTCAGGCGGCGGTGGTCGCGGTGATCGTGCGCGCCGTCTGCAAGATCGGATCGCATATCCTGGAGGATCGCTGGCTGTGGGCCGTCGCCGTCGTCGGCTTTGCGGCGACCCTGGCCGGGGCGGCGTTCTGGATCGTGCTGGCGGCGGGCGGGACGGCCTATGTGCTGGTCCGGGCCGGGCGGGTCGGTCTGGCCGTCGGGGTCGTGGTGCTGGCGGGCGTCGCAGCCTTGGCGATGCACGGGCTGGGGGACGGCGGGCCGTTGTTTGGACAAACGGCTGGGCCGGCGGGCGACGTCGGCTGGGTCGCGATGTTCTGGACGGGGCTGAAGGCGGGGCTGCTGACGTTCGGCGGCGCCTATACCGCCATTCCCTATGTGCGCGCCGATACGGTGGGGCGCGGGCTGATCGACGATGGGGCGTTTCTGGACGGGATCGCCTTTGCGGGGGTGATCCCGGCGCCGCTGGTGATCTTTTGCACCTTCGTCGGCTTCGTGGTCGCGGGCTGGGGCGGGGCGCTGGCGATGACGGCCGGGGTGTTCGCCCCCGCCTTCGCCTTTTCGATGATCTTCTATGAGCGGCTGGAGGCGGTGGTCGAGGACCGGCGGCTGCACGATCTTCTGGCCGGGGTCGCCGCCGCCGTCGTAGGGATCATCGCCGCGACCAGCGTGGAGCTGGGATGGGCGACCTTGCAGCGGGCCCCGTCGATGGCGGCGGCCGTGGCGATCTTTGCGGTCGCCCTGGCGGTGGCGTGGGCCTGGAAGAGCCGCTACGCCGTGCCGGCAGTTCTGGCCGCCGCCGCGGTCGTGGGATGGGGTGTGATGCGATGAGCAAAATCCTGGGCGTGATCGGCGGCATGGGACCGGCGGCGACGGTGGCGTTTCTGGCGCGGGTGCAGGCGCTGACGCCGGCGGACGGGGACGCCGATCACATCCGGGTGGTGATGGACCTGAACCCCCAGGTGCCCGATCGCAACACCCGGCCGGGCGAGGCCGAGGTCGTGCTGGGACAGATGGCCGAGGGGCTGGCGGCGGCGGGGGCCGAGGTGATCGCCATGCCCTGCAACACCGCCCACGCCCAGGCGGGCGGCATACGCGCGGCGTGCGAGGCGAAGGGCCTGCGCTTCATCGACATGATCGCGGCGACGGCGGATGCGGCGGCGGCGTCTGGAGTTGAGCGGATCGGGGTGTTGGCGACGCCGGGGGGCGAGCGGCTTTACACGCAGGCGCTGGCGGCGCGCGGGCTCGAGACGGTGCTGCTGGAGGGCGCGGACCGCGAGGCCTTCATGGCGCTGGTCTATGGGGTCAAGCGCGGCGATGTCGGCGAGGCGGCGCGGTCAGGGATGTTGCGGCTGGCTCAGACCCTGGCGGAGGCGGGCGCGCACGGGCTGATCGCCGGCTGCACCGAGGTGCCGCTGCTGCTGAAGGCCGAGGATGCGCCGATCCCCCTGACGGATTCGGCCGAGGTGCTGGCCCAAGCATGCGTGACGGCGTGCGTGGAAGCGTGTCGGGTCTGAGGCGCGGTTGCGGCTTGCTCCGCGCGGCCGGCCTGCCTAGTCATGGGCGGTGTCTATTCAGTCCCTGATCATCGATTGCGACCCCGGCGTGGACGACGCCGTGGCGCTGTTTCTGGCCTTCGCCGCGCCCGAGCTGGCGCTGCTGGCCGTCACCACGGTTGGGGGCAATGTTCCCGGCGCCAAGACCCAGCGCAATGCGCGCATCATCCGCCAGATCGCCGGGCGCGAGGACGTGCCGGTGTTCGGCGGGGCGGAGCGGCCGCTGAAACGTCCGCCGGCGGGGGCGGGCGAGTTTCACGGCGTGGAGGGTCTGGGCGATCTGGAGCCGTTCGAACCGACGGGGATCGTCGGCGACGGACCGGCCGCCAACGCCATCGTCGATCTGGTGATGAGCCGGCCCGAAGGCTCGGTCGCCATCGCCGTCCTGGGGCCGATGACCAATCTGGCGCTGGCGATGCGGCGTGATCGGCGGCTGGCCGAACGGCTGGGGCCGGTGGTCGTCATGGGTGGGGCGCGGTCGGAAGGCGGCAATGTCACCGCATCCGCCGAGTTCAACATCTGGGCCGATCCGGATGCGGCGGCGGTGGTGTTCGGATCGGGGTGTCAGGTGGTCGCCTTCGGCCTGGACGCGACCCATCAGGTGCGCGCGACCGAGGCCCGGATCGTAGCGATAGAGGCCATCGACAGCGAGGCCGCGCGGGCGGCGGCGTCGACGCTGCGGTTCTCGCAGCGGGTGGAGCGCGAGATCGTGGGCTGGGACGCAGCTCCGTTGCATGACCCGTGTCCCATCGCCTGGCTGATCAAGCCCGACCTGTTCGAGACCAAGCCCTGCCGGATCGAAGTGGAGACGGGTTCGGACCTGACGCGCGGGCATACGGCGGTCGAGTTCCGGATCGATCCGGCGACGGCGCGGCATCGCTGGGCGGTCGCGGCGGATACGCAAGGGGTGTTCGACCTGATCGTCGCCAAGCTGAAGGCCCAAGCTCTGGAGGTTGAGCCGCTGGAGGCCGGCGCATGAGGATCACCGTCGTCGGCTCGATCAATCTGGATCTGGTGGCCACCGCGCCCCAACTGCCGGCGCCGGGCGAGACGGTGACCGGGGCGACCCTGGCGCGGCATCCCGGCGGCAAGGGCGCCAACCAGGCTCTGGCGGCCGAGAAACTGGGGGCAGAGGCCAGCCTGATCGGGCGGGTCGGCAATGACGCCATGGCCGGCGAGGCCTTGGCCCTGATGGAGGATCTGGGCGTCGATCTGGCGGGGGTGGAGGTGGATGTGGCGGCCCCGACGGGCGTGGCCCTGATCGCCGTCGATCCGACCGGCGAGAACCAGATCGTGGTCGCGGCCGGCGCCAACCACATGGTCACCCCTGAACAGCTGCCGCAGCGGATCGAGGGCGCGCTGATCGTGCAGCTGGAGCTGCCGATCGAGACGGTCGAGGCGGCGGTGGGCCGGGCGACGGGCTTCGTCTGCGCCAATCTGGCGCCCGCCGCGCCGGTGTCGGAACTGCTGCTGCGCCGCGCCGACCTTATCGTCGTCAACGAGACCGAGGCGGCCTTCTATGGCGACGGCCTGCACCGGGGCGGGGGACGGGTCGTCGTCACCAAGGGCGCCCGAGGCGCGGCCATGTATCAGCGCGGCGTCGAAATGGCCTGGGCGACCCCGCCGGCCGTCGAGGCGGTCGATGCGACGGGCGCGGGCGACGCCTTCGTCGCCGCCATCACGGTGGCTTTGCTGGAAGGCATGGACCCGGCCGAGGCGCTGCGCTTCGCCTGCGCCGCCGGAGCCTTCGCCGCGACGCGTCCTGGCGCGCAGCCGTCGGCGCCGGAGCGTGATCAGGTCGAGGCGCTGCTGGCGGGGTAGGGACGCGGTCTGCGCCTCTGCGTCATGCTCAGACCCCTGGCGGCGGACCGGGGGGCGTCGGGAAGGCGAGCGGCGCGACGGCGGCGCCGGGAGAACCGGCCGTGACGGTCTGGTAAAGCTGAAGGCCGAGCGGCGACCAGGTGAGGGCCTCGATCGCCGCGATCATGGCGATCTGAACCCCCAGACCCCAGAACCAGGCAGGGTGGATCCGGCGGGTCTTCGCCAGATCGATGATCATGCCGATGACTGGAAACGCCAGGGTGACGAGCGTGGTCGCCTCCCAGGCCCAGGGGATCAGCAAGGGCATGGGCAAAAGCCGACCGACGGCCGGCCCCAGCAGGATCGCCATGGCGGAATAGTGCAGGCGGCGGTGCCAGTCCGTCGACCGACGAAGCCAGACCGCCGCGACGGTGAGGCCGACGAAGGTCGCGAGCGACAGGGGATCGAAGACCAGAAACTGCAAGGGCCGGAAGAAGAAGGGCACGTCGCCCCGACGCACCATGGCCTCGGTGACCAGCCAGCCCAGGATCAGCATTGGCGCCGGCCATGCGGCCGCCAGCCAGCCCAGCGGTCGGTGCCAACGCAGCTGGCCCGTGGCGATCAACAGGTTCTGAACCAGGAAGATGACGACCCAGCCCATGAAGACCACGGCGTGGGCGTGCACCAGAAGCGGAGCCTCGAAGCTGGAGCGGCCCATCGCCAGCTGAAGCGAAAAGCCCGCCACGACGACAAGCGCCATGACGACGGCGAGCCCCGGAAAGACGCGGTCGGCCCCGCCCGTCGTGTTCGCACTCACCATGACACACCCCCCGATGTTTCCGGCGAAACTTAACGCCGAAGCCCGAAAGCGGCAATCTGGAGTATCAACGATATTTCGAGGATCGACTGGGCCAGGCGCAGGCGTCGCCGCGCCAATGTGACACTGTAACGCCGAAACGGGTTGTCGGCGGTGGAAAGGCGGGGTTAGGTCTGGGGCTCGGGATTTGTGGGGACTTCAGACGATGATGATGCGTGGACGTAGGGTTGGGCTGGTTCTGGCGGCGGTGCTGCTGAGCGGCGTGGCGGGTGCGGCGTTAGCCCAGAACGCGGCGCCGGCTGCGGGGCCGATGGTCTATCAGCAGCCGCCGGCGCCGATCGCGGACATCCTGGACGCCAAGCCGACGCCGTCGTCGATGCTGAGCCCGGATCGGCGGACGCTGGTGCTGATGGACCGGTCGAACCTGCCCAGCATCAAGGCCCTGGCCGAGCCGATGCTGCGGTTGGCGGGGACGCGGATCAATCCCAGGAACAACGGCGCGGCCGAAAGCCGGGTGGCGTGGCTGACGGGTCTGAGCCTGCAGGCGGTGGACGGGGGGCAGCCTCGCATCGTGGCCCTGCCCGACGGCGCGCGGTTCACGGCGCCGCGGTTCTCGCCGGACGCCAAGTCGCTGGCCTTCGTGCTGGACCGGCCGACGGGGCTGGAGCTGTGGGTGGTGGACGTGGCCTCGGCGCGGGCGCGCAAGCTGACCGATCCGGTGGTCAATATGACCGGCGGGACGGGTTATGAGTGGCTGCCCGACAGTTCGGGCCTTTTGGTCGAGGCGGTTCCGGCGGGGCGCGGTCCGGCGCCCGACGTGACGGCGGCGCCGACGGGGCCGAACATCGAGGAGACGGCCGGGCGGGTCGCGCCGGTGCGGACGTATCAGGACCTGTTGTCGAACCCCGGCGACGAGGCCCTGTTCGACCATTATTTCACCAGCCAGCTGACGCTGGTTCCGCTGAACGGCCGTGCCCGGACGATCGGGGCGCCTGCGGTCTATCTGGATGCCGCGGTGTCGCCGGACGGCCAATACATCCTGCATGAGATCGCCAAGCGGCCCTATTCCTACGCAGTGCCGGACGACCTGTTCCCGACCGAGATCGTGGTGACGGATATGAACGGTCGCGAGGTGCGCACGGTCGCCGACCTGCCGCTGAGGGACGATGTGCCGACCGCCTTCGACGCCGTGGCGCCGGGGCCGCGCGCGGTCGAATGGCGGGCCGATGCGCCGGCGACCCTGACCTGGGTCGAGGCGCTGGACGGCGGGGACATCCGCAAGGCGGCCGAGTTCCGGGATCGGGTCTTCATGCAGGCCGCGCCGTTCACGGCCGAGCCTGTGAAGCTGATCGACCTGAAGGAACGGTTTGGCGGCGTCGTCTGGGGCCGGGACGATCTGGCCATCGTCAACAGCCGCTGGTTCAACACCCGGCATGAGACGCGCTTCGTGGTGGATCCGTCCAACCCCGGCGAGGGCCGGGTGCTGCTGGAGCGGAACTATCAGGCGCGCTACGACAATCCGGGCCAGCCGGTGACCCAGCCGAATGCTCAAGGGCGCTCGGTGATCCGCTTCGATCCGCAGGGGCGCATCCTGATGTCGGGCGCGGGCGCGACGCCGCAGGGCGAGTTCCCCTTCCTGGCCGCGATGGACCCGGCGACGGGACGCAGCGAACGGCTGTGGACCTCGGCCAATACGGATTACGAGGCGGTGGTCGGCTTCCTGGATACGGACGGCAAGCGGGTGGTGACGCAGCGCGAGACGCGGCTGGATCCGCCCAATCTGCAGATCCGAGACCTGACGACGGGCCAGACGACGCGGCTGACCAACTTCCCCGATCCGGCGCCGCAGCTGGCCGAGGCGACGCGGCAACTGGTGACCTATGAGCGGGCCGACGGGGTCAAGCTGTCGGGGACGCTGTATCTGCCGGCCGGTTACGATAAGGACCGCGACGGGCCGCTGCCGATGCTGATGTGGGCCTATCCCGCCGAGTTCACCGATGCGGCGGTGGCGGGCCAGACGGTGGACGTGCAGAACCGCTTTGTGCGGCCGGGCGGGTCCAGCCATCTGTTCCTGCTGACCCAGGGCTATGCGATCTTCGACAACCCCTCCATGCCCATCATCGGCAAGGATGGGGCCGAGCCGAACGACACCTATGTCGAGCAGCTGGTCGCCGATGCGAAGGCCGCGGTCGACGCCGTGGTCGGCATGGGGGTGGCGGATCGCGACCGGATCGCGGTCGGGGGGCACAGCTACGGCGCCTTCATGACGGCGAACCTGCTGGCGCACAGCGATCTGTTCCGCACCGGGATCGCGCGGTCGGGGGCCTATAACCGCACCCTGACGCCGTTCGGCTTCCAGTCCGAGCAGCGCAACTATTGGGAGGCGACCGAGGTCTATACCGAGATGTCGCCCTTCACCTATGCGAACAAGCTGAACGAGCCGATCCTGCTGATCCACGGCGAGGCGGACGACAACTCGGGCACCTTCCCGGTGCAGTCCGAGCGCTTCTATGCGGCGCTGAAGGGGCTGGGGGCGACGGCGCGCTACGTCACCCTGCCGCTGGAGGCGCATGGATACCGCGCGCGGGAATCGGTGGGCCACACCCTGTGGGAGATGACCCGCTGGCTGGACCAGTATGTGAAGAACGCCCCGCCGAAGCCGGCGGCGAACTGAGCAATCAGGGCTTGGACGCCGCGGCCTCCGCCGCGGCGTTGACGGCCGCCAGACGGGCGTCCTGTTCCGACTGGGGCGGGACGCCGAAGACGGCGCGAAGGCTGTCGGGGATCAGGGCGCGGTCGTAGGGATCGAGGGTGGCCGGGGCGTCGCGGGTCTTGCGCGTCTGGGTGCCGTAGATCTGCGGCTTTTCGGTCATCTGCAGATAGCGATCCAGCGTCGCGGCGGCGATCCAGGCGCCTTCGGGCGAGCCCTTGGCGACGGCGGCGACGGCCAGGCTATGGGCCAGCAGATAATCCTCGGGCGTGGAGCCGTGCTGGAAGACGAAGGCGGCGGCGCGGTAGTCCTCGCCAGTCTGGAGCGCGCCGGCGTCCAGCAGGGCGCGGGTCTGGACACGGCGTTCGGCGTCGGCGGCGAGCATTTCTGTGACGCGGGCGCGGTCTTTGAAAAAGTCCGGCGTCAGGTTCTGCCTTACGGCCTGGTCGGCGGCGAAGATGGCGGCCATCTCGGCGTTGTTTTGAGGCGAGGTCTCCTGCGCTAGGGCCGGAACGGCGAAGGCCAGGGCGACGGCCGAAATCGCGGCGGCGCAGGACAGGCGAGACGGGCGCATGGGAGATCTCCGCTGAAGCTTGAGCGGACATTGGTCTGCGGATTTGCGGCCGAAACCGGGCGGCGGGATTACAGTGTCGTCAGGGTCTGACGATCAGCCGCACGACCTCGCCGGCGTGGAGGCGGTCGAAGCCGGTGTTGATGTCATCCAGGGGAATGACGCCGCTCATCAGGCGATCCACCGGCAGGCGGCCCTGGCGATACAGGGCGACGTAGCGGGGGATGTCGCGGCTGGGGACGCAGGTTCCGATGTAGGAGCCCTTCAGCGTGCGCTCTTCTCCGACGAGAGAGACGACATTGACGGCAAGGGCCGCATCGGGCGGCGGCAGGCCGGCAGTGACGGTGGTTCCGCCGCGCCGGGTCATCTTCCACGCCGCCTCCAGCGCCCGGACGGAGCCGGCCATTTCGAAGGCGAAGTCGGCGCCGCCGTTCGTCAGGGCGCGGACCTGATCGACCGCATCGGGGTCGGCGGCGTTGACGGTTTCGACCGCGCCGAGGGTGCGGGCCAGGGCGAGCTTGTCCTCGGACAGGTCGACGGCGACAACGGGGCTGGCGCCCGAGGCCAAGGCGCCCAGCACGCTGGCCAGGCCCACGCCGCCCAGGCCGATGACGACGACGCTCTGGCCCGCCTTGACGCCGGCGGTGTTCACAACGGCCCCGACGCCGGTCAGGACGGCGCAGCCGAACAGGGCCGCCTCTTCGAACGACAGGTCGGGATCGATCTTGACCAGGGAGCGTCGCGAGACGACGGCCCGCTCGGCGAAGGCGGAGCAGCCAAGGTGGTGGTTGACGGGCTCGCCCTCGCGGAAAATGCGGCGGGCGCCGGACAACAGCTCGCCCCGGCCGTTGGCGGCGGCGCCGGGCTCGCACAGGGCGGGACGGCCGCCGGCGCACGGGTTGCAGTGGCCGCAGGACGGCATGAAGACCATGACGACGTGATCGCCGATGGCGAGATCGGTGACGCCGTCCCCCAGCGCTTCGACCACGCCCGCCGCCTCGTGCCCCAGGGCCATGGGCAGGGGGCGAGGGCGGTCGCCGTTGATGACCGACAGGTCCGAGTGGCACAGGCCCGCGGCCTTGATCGCGACCAGCACTTCGCCGGGGCCGGGCGGGTCCAGCGTGACGGTCTGGACCGACAGGGGGCGGCTGTCGGCGTAGGGGCGGGCGGCGCCCATGTCAGACAGGACGGCGGCGCGGGTCGTGAGGGTCATGGTTCAAGCCTTCGTCATCAACGACCTACCGATAGGCGCTTGACCTAACGTCGTCCAAGCTAGAGCGTCGGGATCGAGAGCGACGGTTCGCGTCGCCGAGGGAGACGACGATGCCGAAACGAGACGAGGGCGCGCTGGCGCAACGGGCGACCTATAAGGCCTTTCACATGGTCTCCACCCGCTGGGCCGACAACGACCAGTACGGCCATATCAACAACGCCAAATTCTACGAGTTCGTGGACTCGGCGGTGAACGCCCACCTGCTGATCGCCAATGCGCTGGACGAGTCCATCGGCCTGGTGGTGGATTCGGGCTGTCGCTACACCTCGTCGCTGAAGTTCCCCGATGTGATCGAGGTCGGCATCAAGGTCGATGCGATCGGCACCTCCAGCGTCACCTACGGCTTTGCGGTCTTCAAGCGCAGCGTGGATGTTCCCGCCGCCATCGGCCATTTCGTCCACGTCTATGTCGATGCCGAAACCCGCCGGCCCAAGCCGCTGCCGGCGCGGCTGAGAAGCGTGGTGGAGAACCTGCGCGCGGGGTAGGGCTGTCGCCCTTCGCCTGAAATCCAGCGCCTGTTTGCGTGATGCCAATGCCTTCCGACCCCGCCGATCTCGATGACGCCTTCTATCTGAGCCTTACGGAGGCGGATGCATCGACGACCGGGGACGATCCGCGCGGAAGCCTGGAACTGGTCGTGTCCATGCGCATCGCCTTCGTGGCCCGGGCGTGGATCACGCGGGCCAATGCGCTGTTTCGCGGCCGAGGCTATACGGCGGCGCAGCGCGCGCACCTGTATGTTCTGGCGTCCAAGCCCAAGGGGCTGACGCAGTCGGAGCTGGCGGCGATCCTGCGGATATCGGAGGCGTCGCTGTCACGCCGCATCAAGCTCTCGATCGAAGAAGGTCTGGTGTCGCGTCATCCGTTTTGCGGCGACGGACGCGCCAATCTGATCCGGCTGGAGCCCAAGGGGCTGGAGGCGCTGAACGCCTCCGATCGTGTCGCGCGCGAAGACCGCACCCGACTGCTGGCGGGCGTGACCGATGAGGAACTGGCCATCACCGCCAAGGTCCTGAAGCTGCTGACGGATCGCGTCCCGCAAACGCCTGAACGGTCCGACGCCTGACGGCATCAGACCGCCCTGAGCGTCAGTCGCCCGCCAGGACCCAGGTGCGTTCGTTGGTGGGGTCGAAGACGAACCGGAACTTGCGCATCATGGGCAGGCCGATATTGGGGGTTCCGCCCTCGATGAAGCGTAGCTTGGGGCTGTCGACTACGACGCCGCCGACCTTGACCGGACCATCGGCCTGGGCCTCGTACACCGGCTGGGTTCCGGCGGCCGAGGTCGCGATGCCGATCTTGCGCGGCTCGCCCTTCAGCTTGATCTGGCTGACCAGAGACAGCGGCAGAAGGAAGGCGCTGTCGTTGCCGGTGTCCAGTGTGGCCTCGACCGAGGCGCCCGGCAGCTCCAGGGCGACGACCGGCAGGCGTTCGTCGTCGGAATAGGCGTGTCCGGGGCCCTCGGGACGCTGGGGCGCGTCGGGCGCCATGATGCGAAGCTCGCCCTTCGCCAGGTTCATCTCGACCAGTTTTTCGGGGAAGGTGTTGGGCCCGAAGATGCCGACTTCGTCCTCGTCCCTGAACTCGAAGACGGTGGCCGGGCCCTCGGTGATTGCATAGCCGCCCAGGGTCACGCCCTTCAGACTGGTCGTATAGCCGGGCACCATCAGGCCCGTGCTGCCGTCCCTGGACTGGGACGGGCCCACGTTCGGCATGCCCATGTCGTCGGCGTAGGACTTGTAGATCAGATTGCCGTTGGTGCCGGTGTCGAAGACGACGGGCGCAGGATGGCCGCCGTTGATCCGCATCATCAGAAGCGCCCGGCCGTCCGAGACATAGAGCGGGATGCGGGCCACAGCGGCCGCCGGCGCCGACGCGGTCGCCTGAGGGGTCGCTTGAGAGACAGGCGCGGCTTGCGCCGCAGCAAGGCCAGCCGATAGGCTGACTCCGGCCAGGCAGGACGCCGCCATGGCGCGTTTGAACAGGGACCGGATCATGCATTCCTCCATGGACGTCGATAGTCCGATTAGGACTATCGAGTCGGATCGGGTCAAATGAACAATCGGCAAGGAAGCCTGACGGAGCTGGAAGGCGCCATCCTGTCGGAAATCCACCATCGCGGAGCCTCGACCGCCTTCAAAGTCCGCAAGGCGTTCCAGGAGTCGATGTCTCTGGAATGGAGGGGCAGCGCGGGCGCCGTCTATCCGGCTATTCGACGATTGACGGATCGTGGCGTGATCGACGCGGCCGAGACGGGTTCGGGCCGGGGCACGGTTCTTCTGTCCCTGACGGCGCAGGGAGTCGCGGTGATGGAAGACTGGATCTGCGACGCCGAGCGCGCCGCCAGCGTCGGTCTGGATCCCTTCCGCCTGCGCTCAGGCATGTGGGACCGCCTGCCGCCTGTCAGAAAGGTTGAGGCCATGGCGACCTTGAGGCGCACGGTGGAGGCGGAAATCGCCGCCTTGCGTCAGTATGTGGTGTCGCTGGACCCGATCGAGCGTCCCCGCATCGAACTGGCGATCAGCCTGCAGCTCAGCCGCCTGGACTGGCTGGACGGGCAACGCGCGTCATAGACCTCGCGCCCGCCCCTAGGCGTCGAGAACGACCTGGCCGTCTTCCTTGACGAAGGGCTTGGAGAGATGGTCGGGCAGCAGGTCCAGCACCGCCTCGGACGGGCGGCACAGTTTTACGCCCAGGGGCGAGACGACGATGGGGCGGTTCATCAGGATCGGGTGGGCCGCGATGGCGTCCAGCAGCTGGTCGTCAGACAGGCCTGTGTCGCCCAGGCCGAGGTCGGCGTAGGGCGTACCCTTTTCGCGCAGGATATCGCGCACCGATCCACCCATCCGCTCGACCAGTTGGGCCACCAGCGCGCGGCTGGGCGGAGTCTTCAGATACTCGATCACATGCGGTTCGATCCCGACGTGGCGGATCAGGGCCAGGGTGTTGCGCGACGTGCCGCAGGCGGGGTTGTGATAGATAACGACGTCCATTGGCCTCAGTCGCAGCAGGGGGCCAGTTCGGCCAGCAGGGGTTGGCAAAGCTCGGCGCGGCCCTGGCAGCAGTCCTTCAGCAGGAACAGCACGACCTCGCCCAGTCGATCCAGATCGGCGCGGTAGATGATCGACCGGCTGCGCCTCTGGGACGCGATCAGTCCGGCGCGCGACAGCACGCCCAGATGCGCCGACATCGTATTGGTCGGAACGGCGAGCCGGTCCGCGATCTCTCCGGCCGGCAGTCCGTCCGGCGCATGGCGGACCAGCAGCCGGAAGGCGTCCAGTCGCGTGGATTGCGCCAGGGCGGCGAGCGCGAGAATGGCCGGTTCAGCTTCCATTATTCCAAGATACTGGAAATATGGTGTCGTGCAAGCTAGAGGGGGCGCTGCGGTCGTCGGTCGGCCGAGATGGAGCCGCCCATGATCGTCGCCTTTCTGATCTTCGCGGTCACCATCACCCTGGTGATCTGGCAGCCGAAGGGCCTGCAGATCGGCTGGAGCGCGATGGGCGGTGCGGCGGCGGCGCTGTTGCTGGGCGTCGTCACCCTGGCCGACATCCCCGTGGTCTGGGACATCGTCTGGAACGCCACGGCGACCTTCGTCGCGATCATCATCATCAGCCTGTTGCTGGACGAGGCCGGATTCTTCGAATGGGCGGCGCTGCATGTCGGGCGATGGGGTGGCGGCCATGGACGCAGGCTGTTCGTCCTGTTCGTCCTGCTGGGCGCGGCGGTGTCGGCGGTCTTCGCCAACGACGGGGCGGCGCTGATCCTGACGCCCATCGTCATCGCCATGCTTCTGGCGCTCGGCTATGGCCCCAAAGCGACGCTGGCCTTCGTGATGGCGGCGGGCTTCATCGCGGATGCGGCCAGCCTGCCGCTGGTGGTGTCCAACCTGGTCAACATCGTCTCGGCCGACTTCTTCGACATCGGATTCGACCGCTATGCGGCGGTCATGGCGCCGGTGAACCTGGCGAGCATCGCGGCGACGCTGATGGTGCTGTTCGCGGTGTTCGGGCGCGATATCCCCAAGGCCTATGACGTGGAGCGCTTGGCCGCGCCGTCCAGCGCGATCAAGGACCGGGCGACCTTCCTCTGGGGCTGGATCATCCTGGCGCTTCTGCTGATCGGCTTCTTCGTGCTAGAACCGCGAGGGGTGCCGGTGTCCGCCGTCGCCGCGACGGGGGCGGTCGTCCTGTTGGTCGTGGCGGGCCGCGGCGCGGTCATCAGCACGACGAAGGTGCTGCGCGAGGCGCCGTGGCAGGTCGTGATCTTCTCACTGGGGATGTATCTGGTCGTCTACGGGCTGCGCAAGGCCGGTCTGACACGCCAGATCGCGGGCCTGCTGGACGGATTTGCGCAGGGCGGGGTCTGGGGTGCGGCCTTCGGAACCGGGTTCCTGACGGCCTTCCTGTCGGCCATCGCCAACAATATGCCCACGGTCCTGATCGGCGCCCTGTCGATCGACGCCTCGGGCGCGACGGGCGCGGCGAGGGAGGCGATGATCTACGCCAATGTCATCGGCAGCGACCTGGGGCCGAAGATGACGCCCATCGGTTCACTGGCCACATTGCTGTGGCTGCACGTCCTGGCGCGGAAGGGCGTGAAGATCGGGTGGGGGTATTATTTCAAGGTGGGCGTGGTGCTCACCCTGCCGGTCCTGGGCGTCGCCCTGGCGGCCCTGGCCTTACGCCTGAGCGTCTAGGGCCTCAGTCGTCCAGACGGCCGATCAGGAACAGGGCGCCGACGGCGGTCAGGGCGCCCAGGGTGAAGGCGGTGACGATGGCGCCGGTGGCGACGGCGGTGGAGACGGTGACCGGGCGGGCTTCGTACCACTCGACAATGTCGGCCTCGTGCAGGTCCTCGTCCATATAGCCTTCGGCTTCATAGATGGTGTCGTCTGCGGTCATGGCTTTACGCTCCGTCTGTCTTGCCCGGATCAATACGCCCAAACGGTACAGGTTCCACCCCTGTCGCCCCCGATCGGCGTATCGTGACAGGATGCCGCTCTTCGTTTAGGAGGCGCGGCTCAGGTTCAGAACGCTCAAAGACGATCCCATGGCCGGCCACTCGAAATTCAAGAACATCATGCACCGCAAGGGGCGCGCCGATGCGCAGCGTTCCAAGCTGTTCTCCAAACTGTCGCGCGACATCACCGTGGCGGCCAAGTCGGGCCTGCCGGATCCGGCGGCGAACCCGCGCCTGCGCCTGGCGGTCAACAACGCCAAGGCCGAAAGCCTGCCCAAGGACGTGATCCAGCGCGCCATCAACAAGGCCGCCGGCGGCGACGTCGATACGATGGAAGAGGTCCGCTACGAGGGCCGGGGTCCGGGCGGCGTGGGCATCATCGTCGAAGCTTTGACCGATAACCGCAACCGCGCGGCGTCCAACATCGGGGCGGCCTTCAAGAAGAACGGCGGCGCGCTGAGCGAGATGAACTCGGTCGCCTTCATGTGGGACAAGGTGGGCAAGATCACCTACGCCGCCGAGGCCGGTTCGGAAGACGCCGTCATGGAGGCCGCCATCGAGGCCGGCGCCCAGGACGTCGAGAGCGATCTGGTCAAGCCTGACATCTATGAGGACGCGCCGGGCCACACGATCTGGACCGCCTTCGAGGACCTGAACGACGTGGCCGAGGCCATGTCCAAGGTGCTGGGCGACCCCAAGTCCACCGCCATCGTCTGGAAGCCGCAATCCGAAGTGCCGGTGACCGGCGAGGCCGTCGGCACCCTGTTCAAGCTGCTGGACGCGCTGGACGCCGAGGACGACGTGTCGGCGGTCTATTCCAACGAGGACATCTCCGACGAGGACGCGGCCAAGTACGCGGGCTGATCCCGAACGACCGCGAGTCGTTCGCACGGAACCGGGTCGTGCGCCGGGCGTAACGAGGCTTCACCGTTACGCCTGGAGCCCCCTATGGACATCACCCAGCTGATCCTCGACGACCATGCCGAACAGCGTCGACTGTTTGCGATCATCGAACAGATCGACCCCAAGAACACCGATGCGCTGAGCGCCGTCTGGTCGCGGTTGTCGGCGTTCCTGGATGTGCACGCCGAGGCCGAGGAGCGGTTCTTCTATCCGGAGCTGCTGAAGCAGGGCGAGGGCGCCAACGACGCCGAGGACGGCACGGTCGAGGGCGAGACCGAAGACGCCATCGAGGACCACAACAAGCTGCGTGACGCGGTCAAGGCGGTCGAAAAGCACAAGGTCGGCACCAAGGCCTGGTTCGACGCCGTGGGCGAGGCGAACGTCGTCAACTCCAAACACATGGGCGAGGAAGAGCGCCAGGGGCTGACCGATTTCCGTATGAACGCCGACGTCGAGACGCGCCATGCGCTGGCGGTCAAGTTCGCCGCCTTCGAGGCCGAGTACATCACCGGCGTAAAGCCGGTGAACAAGGATCCCGAGACCTATATCGATAAGCACGGTTGAGGCGGCCGCTGCGACCACGATGTCGCAGCATCGTCCGTCCAAGGAACATCCGCGCTCGGCGCATCGTTGAGCGCGGATGAATCTGGGTAGTCTGGAAGGCGCTGTCCTGCCGATCCTCGGCGCGGTGATCGCGGGCGGGCTCATCGGCTTCGAACGCGAATGGCGAGGCCGGGCGGCGGGCCTGCGAACGCACATTCTGGTCAGCCTGGCGTCGGCCCTGCTGATGCTGGCGGCTATGTCGCAGGCGGATTGGGCGTTCCGCGCCCTGCCCGACGAGAACATCGTCACAGACCCGACGCGGATGGCGCACGGCGTGCTGACGGGGATCGGGTTCCTGTGCGCAGGCGTGATCTTCCGAACCGGATTTTCGATCCACGGGCTGACCACGGCGGCGTCGCTGTGGATCACTTCGGCGATCGGCATTCTGTTCGGGGCAGGCCTCTATGCGCTGGGGACGGCGGCGACGGTGGTCACGGCGCTGATCCTGATCGGTTTGAGGCTGATCAACGGGCGTTTGCCCGCGCGCACGGTGGTGGACGCCGAAGTGTGCTGGGAGCGGCGCGAGGCGTCGCCGGAGCCGGCGATCGAGGCGGCGCTGAAAGCCATCGATGCGGACGCGCGACATGACCGTTTCGAGCTGATCGATGGACAGACCGTTCGACGGACCTGGCGATTGAAGGCCGCCGAGGAAAGCCAGCTAAAGCGGCTGGCGGAACAGCTGTGCGCCATACCGGGCGTGGTCGCCTACAGCCTGGACCCGCGCGACGACTGAAACCGTTCATTGCCCGATAACCCTCTTTGCGGCATGAGGGGAACGGATGGCGAACGAACCTGTCAGAATCATCGGCCTGGACCCCGGTCTGCGACGCACCGGCTGGGGGGTCGTCGTGTCCGACGGCGCGCGCCTGAGGTGGGTGGCGCACGGCGTGGTGGCCCCGCCCGAGACCGCGCCGTTCAGCGAGCGGCTGCTGCATCTGTTCGAAGCGCTGGGGACGATCTGCGCCGACTACGGCTGCGAGGAGGCGGCGGTGGAAGAGGTGTTCGTCAATGTGAACCCGTCCTCGACGCTGAAGCTGGGTCATGCGCGGGCGGCGGTGATGCTGGCGCCGGCCAAGGCGGGTCTGACGGTGGCGGAATATTCGCCGAACCTGATCAAGAAGGCGGTGGTGGGCGCAGGCCATGCGGACAAGAGCCAGATCGCCTTCATGGTCAAACGGCTGCTGCCGACCGCGGGCGACGTGAAGGCGGATGCGGCCGACGCCCTGGCGGTTGCGATCACCCATGCGCAACTCCGGAAGCGATCCCTGCTGGAAGCGATGCACCGGGGGGCGGCGTGATCGGGCGTTTGAGAGGCGTGCTGGCCGAGGTCGGCGAGGCGGAATGCCTGATCGACTGCGCCGGCGTGGGCTATGTCGTGTCGTGCGGGGCGCGGACGCTGGGGCGACTGCCTGCGCCGGGCGACGAGGCGACGGTGCATGTCCATTCGCAGTGGAGCGAGGATGCGGGGCCGCGCCTGTATGGATTTCTAACGCGCGACGAGCGGCGGGCGTTTACGACCCTGCTGGCCATTCAGGGCGTGGGGCCCAAGGCGGCGCTGGCGGTGCTGGACGTTCTGCCGCCCGGCGAACTGGCGTCGGCGGTGGCGCGCGAGGACAAGGCGGCGGTGGCGCGGGCCAACGGCGTGGGGCCGAAGCTGGCGCTGCGGATCGTCACCGAGTTGAAAGGCAAGGCCTTGGGCGACGCCAGCTTTGCGCCCGTCGCACCCGGCATGCACGTCGAGATCGCAACGCCCGTTCCCTCGATCACCGGCGAGGCCGTGTCGGCCCTGCTTGGACTGGGCGTCGCCGAGGTCAATGCGCGCCGGGCCGTGGATCAGGCTTTGATCCGTCTGGGCGAAGAGGCGGAGCTGTCGGCGGTGATCCGCGCGGCGCTGCAGGAGTTGGGCCGATGAGAGCCGCATCGACATGACCCGCGTCATCTCCCCCGAGGCCGAGACCGGCGAATCCTTCGATCGCGCGCTGCGGCCGCAGACGTTGTCGGAGTTCGTCGGCCAGTCGCAGGCCAAGGGCAATCTGAAGGTCTTCATCGATGCGGCGCGCGGGCGGGCGGAGGCGCTGGACCATGTGCTGCTGTTCGGACCACCGGGACTGGGCAAGACGACGCTGGCGCAGATCGTGTCGCGCGAGCTGGGCGTGGGGTTCCGTGCGACCTCCGGGCCGATCCTGGCCAAGGCGGGCGATCTGGCGGCGATCCTGACCAACCTCGAGCCGCGCGACGTCCTGTTCATCGACGAGATCCATCGCTTAAGCCCCCAGGTCGAGGAGATCCTGTATCCGGCCATGGAGGATCATGTGCTGGACCTGATCATCGGCGAGGGGCCGTCGGCGCGCTCGGTGCGGATCGACCTGGCGCCGTTCACGCTGGTGGGGGCGACGACGCGGGCGGGCCTGCTGGCCACGCCGCTCAGGGACCGGTTCGGCATTCCGCTGCGACTGGAGTTCTACACCCCCGACGAACTGACGGCGGTGGTGCGCGGCACGGCGCGCAAAATGGGCGCAGCCATCGACGAGGCCGGCGCGCGCGAGATCGCGTCGCGGGCGCGGGGAACGCCTCGGATCGCCGGGCGCCTGCTGCGCCGGGTGCGGGATTTCGCCTCGGCCGAAGGGGCCGAGACGATCTCCAAACTGGTGGCGGCGCGGGCGCTGGCGCGGCTGGAGGTGGACGAGGCCGGGCTGGACAGCCTGGACAGACGGTTCCTGAAGGCGTTGATCGAGAACTATGGCGGCGGGCCGGTCGGGATGGACACCCTGGCGGCCGCCATCGCCGAGGCGCGCGATGCGGTCGAGGACGTGATCGAACCCTATCTGCTGCAACAGGGCTTCATCATGCGCACGCCGCGCGGCCGCATGGCCTGCGCCAAGGCCTATGCGCATCTGGGCCTCAGCGCGCCGGCGCAACCCTCCGCCGGACCCGTGCCCGGCGACCTGTTCGAATAGGCGTTGCCAAGCGGGGCGGGCGGGGGTTTGCTGGGGGCGAACCGGAGCCGTCGTCCCATGATCCTGCGCACCCTGGCCGTGATGGCGTTTGCGGCCGGCCTGACTGGTCTGGCGCCGCCTGCGAGAGCAGAGGCCCCCGTCTTCACCGACAAGGCCTGTCCCAGTGATTGGCCGACGGGCCTGCGCGAGGTGCGGTGCGGGACCCTGACGGTGGACGAGGCGCGCGACGGCTCGGTCAGCGATCGACGCATCGACATCGCCGTCGTCATCTTCAAGGCCAGCACGCCCTACAAGGACGCCGCGGGTCAGGCGCTGCCGCCGATGGTGATGTTCCACGGCGGACCGGGCGGGGCCCTGACGCCGGGTGCGGGGCGGATGCTGGCGGCGCTGCGTCGCAATCCGGAAGCCTTTGCGGTGGATCAGGACGTGATCCTGTTCGACCAGCGGGGCGGCGGGGCGAGCAACCCGTCGATGGACTGTCCGGGCGTCGAACTGACCGATGCGGGGCCGCCGTCCGACGAGGACCGCGACGGGCTGATCGCCTGTCTGAAGGGGTATCAGGCGCAAGGCGTTGATCTGAACCAGTACAACGCCGCCGCCATCGCCGACGATGTGAAGGACATGGCCCAGGCCCTGGGGCTGGCCAAGATCGACCTGTGGGGCGGATCGTACGGTCCGCGCATCGAGGCGGCGGTGATCACCCACCAGCCCCAGATCGTGCGCGCCGCCGTGATGGACAGCCCCTGGCCGCCCGAGGGCAACTGGGCCGTCGGCACGCCCGAACAGGTGTCGGCGGCGGTGAAGATCATCCTGGCCAAATGCGCGGCCCAGACAGCCTGCGCGGCGCAGCATCCGGACCTTCAAGCACGGTTCGAGGCCGAGGCGCGCAAATGGCTGGCCGGTCCGGTGACGGGCAAGGACGGGCGCACCTTCACCGTCGACGACCTGTCGGCCTTCTTGATGGACACGACCTATAGCGCGACGGGCGTGCGCAGCCTGCCGGTCGATCTGGACAAGATCATCGCCGGCGACCTGACGCCGGTCGCGGAGATCGCCGAGGGCCGCACCTACTATTTCGAGGGTCAGCACATGGCCCATCTGTGCAAGGAGGAGCTGCCTTTCGAGTCCAAGGCGCGGCTGGCGGCCGGGGCGGCCGGTGATCCGGTCGCCGAGGTGCTGGTCCCGTCGCTGTCGCGGCTGTTCGACGTCTGCGCGGCGGTGGGCGAACGGCCGGCGCTGCCGATCGAAAATCTGCCGGTCCGGGCTGACATCCCGACCCTGTTCGTCGCCGCCGAGATCGATCCGGGCTGCCCGCCGCCGCTGACCGAGGCGGCCGCCAAGGGCTATTCGAACAGCCAGGTGGTGATCGTGACCAACGCGACCCACGGCGTCATCAACGCCAGCCCCTGCACGCGCGAGATGGCGCGCGATTTCCTGCGTGATCCGTCAAAGCCGGTGGATCGGGCCTGCCTGCCCGCCGCCGACACGCCGCTGGACTTCACCCTGGATGCGCCCGCCGCATGAGGGTGATGCGCCATCGTAGTCCGCTTCAGCAGCGTCTGATGATTGCGGCGGCGCTGGTTCTCGCCCTGTGCGCGGTCGGCGTCTGGGTGCTGATGCAGCCGTCGAATACCCCGTCGCCCGAGGCGGCCGATGCGCGGGTGATGCGCCAAATCCGCACCCAGGCGGGGCGCGGCGCCGAGCTGCGCTACGCCGAGAACGGCGAAAGGCGATCGGTATGCGGCTATGTCGGGCGCGTCGCCGGCGGGCCGGCGGTGGGCTTCGTCTCCATCCCCAATCGCATCCTGTTCAGCGACGACCCTCTGCCGACCGAGTTCCGCGAAATGCGCCAAAGCTACTGCCCCGGCTTCATGGCCGCGCCGAACCGCCGGCCGTGATCCGTCGTCGGTTGAAGCGGTCGGCACTCGCCTTGATCGCACAAATCACGGCGACGGCGGCGATCAGCCTGCTGGCGATCCGGGCGGCCGGGGCGGGGACGGCGTCGGTCGTGGTCCAGGGCGCGGCGTTTCTGATCGGGGCCGTGGCGCTGTGGGCGGCGTCGCGGATGGCGCGGCCAGGCCGGGGTCCGAGGTTGATGTTGGCGGCGGCGATCCTGGTCGTCGCCGTCCTGATGTTGACGACGGGCGTGGAGATGCAGGGCGCGCATCGCTGGCTGGCGCTGGGGCCGGTTCTGATTCACCCCGCTTCGCTGCTGGGCGCCCCGCTGCTCTGGCTCGTGGCGCAGGATGCAGACGATGGGTGGACGGCAGGCGTCGCTGGCCTGACGATCCTGACGTTCGGCCTCGGCTTCGACGGGGCCGCCAGCCTGGCCTTCGCGTTGGGGGCGACCGGATTGCTGACGGCGGCGAGAGGGTCGTGGAAGACGCTGGCGCCGCTGGCGGCCCTGGCCTGGATTTTGGCGCTCTGGAGCCTGACGCGTTCGCAGGCCCTGCCGCGCGTTCCCTATGTCGAGGATGTCGTGCCGACGGTTTGGGCCATGTCGCCGATCCTCGGCGTGGCGGCGGGCCTGGCGTTGGTCGTGCTGTCGGCCCCGTTGCTTTGGGTAGGCTGGCGGGCGCGCGGCGTTGGAGCCGCCGTCGGACTGGCCATGGCCGGGTTCTGGATCGGTCTGTCGGCGGGCAATCTGCTGGGCGCCTATCCGGCGCCGGTGGTGGGATATGGCGCTTCGCCGGTGATCGGATGGCTTGTCGCGATCGGACTGGCTATGGCGACTGCACGACGCACGAGGTTTCAGTGACCGCAATCTCCGACCAACCCACCGCCGGCCGTTTCGAGGGGCGCGATCACCTGTTGCCGGTGCGCGTCTATTACGAGGACACCGATTTCACCGGCCTGGTCTATCACGCCAACTATGTGCGCTATTTCGAGCGGGGGCGGTCCGATTTTCTTCGCGCCATCGGGGTGGGGCACGCCGATCTGCTGGAGGAGGCCGAGCCGCTGGCCTTCGTGGTGTCGGAGCTGAACATCAAATATCTCAAGCCCGCGCGGATCGACGACGCCCTGGTGGTGCGCACCGTCTATGAGCAGGTGAAGGGCGTGCGTCTGATTATCCGCCAGAGCGTGGAGCGGGCCGGCGAGGTGCTGTGCCGGGCCGAGGTGACGGCGGTGTGCATCCATCTGGACGGACGGCCGCGACGGCCGTCGAAGGCTCTGGTCGAGAAGGTCACGCCGTGGCTGGCGGCCGGTGGGACCGCCGACTAGGATCGCGCCAACGAGGGGGAAACGTCATGGCCGCAGAAACCTACAAGATGTCCGCCAGCGCGGTGATCGTCACGATCCTGCTGTTCGTGCTGCTGGTCGGCGGCGGGCTGGTAGGCTGTCCCTATTACAAGGTCTGGGAACGCAAGATGGCGGGCCAGGCCGAGCTGCAATACCAGCAGGGCGCGCGCCAGGCCCTGATCGCGCAGGCCGCTGCAGAAGACGAGGCGGCGATCAAGCGGGCCGAGGCGGCGACGCGCCGGGTCTTGGGCTGGACCGATGCGGCCAAGCGCGGCTGCGCCGAACTGGGCCGCCCCGGCGACCGTCAATGCGAGGAGCAGCTGCTGAAGGACGCCGCCACCTATTCCATCGCCAAGGAAGGCCACGAGGGCGTCATCATCAGCGTAGGCGCACCCGTGTCGGTCGCGGTCGATCCGAACGCGCGTCGGACGGCGTCCGAGTAACCTGCCGTTAACCCTTATGACGCGCCTGTCAGATGACGGGCGGACGGGTCGGGGCTAAACGGGCCGGACGCCACACAATGGTCACGTCCGCTCGGTCGAAGAGGGGACGTGACGATCTCGATTCCGCCCGGAGCGCCTGAATGACCACGCCTGTCGACGCCGCGATGATGAACCCGGTCGAGCTGTTCCTGACCGCCGACTGGGTGGTCAAGAGCATGATGATCGGGCTGGCGGCGGCCTCGATCTGGTCGTGGACGATCATCATCGACAAGGCGGTTCGGTTCACGGCGCTGAACAAGCGCGCCGATGAGTTCGAAAAGTCGGTTCAGTCCGGCCGGTCGCTGGAAGAGGTGGCGTCCCAGGCCGGACCCGAGCCGGACCATGCCCTGCCGCGCATGCTGGTGATCGCCCTGTCGGACTGGCGCGAGGCGCGTCAGCGCGGGGCTTTGAACGAGCATCAGGGCGACCTGCTGCTGGTGCGGATCGACAAGGCGATGAACAGCCTGATCTCGCGCGAGGGCCAGCGGATCGAGAACGGCCTGGGCGTGCTGTCGGTGGTGGCGACGGCCTCGCCCTTCATCGGCCTGTTCGGCACCGTGTGGGGCATCATGAATGCGTTCGGGCGGATCGCGGCGGCAGGCAACACCAATCTGACGACGGTGGCGCCGGCCATCGCCGAAGCCCTGTTCGCCACCGCCATCGGCCTGGCGGCGGCCATCCCGGCCTATATCGCCTACAACAAATTCTCGATCGACGCGGGCAAGTTCGTCGGCCGCCTGGAGGCCTTCGCCGACGACCTGCAGGCCGCCGTGGCGCGCCGCCTGGGCAGCCCGTCGGCACCGCCGCCTCCGCCCCCGCCGTCCAGCGACCTCAGCCTGAAGCGGGGCGTCTGAGCCATGGCCCTGGGCGGTGGTGCGAGCGGCGGCGGGCGTCGAGGGCGCAGGGGGCGTAAAGGGCCTCTGACCGAGATCAACGTCACGCCCCTGGTGGACGTGATGCTGGTGCTGCTGATCATCTTCATGATCTCGGCGCCGCTGCTGACGGTGGGCGTGCCGGTCGAACTGCCCAAGACCGAGGCCAGCGCGGTCGAGATCAAGTCCGAACCCCTGTCGGTCAGCATCGACCAGCAGGGCGCGATCTTCGTCGGCGACAGCGAGACGGCGTTCGACGCCCTGTCCACGCGCCTGTTGACCGAGGCCGGCGGCGCCGACAGGGCGGCCGAGCGGCCGGTGTTCGTGCGGGCCGACGGGCGCGCCCCCTATCAGGCGGTGGCGCGGGTGATGGCGCGGTTGAGCGCCTCGGGTTTCACCAAGCTGAACCTGATCACCGACACGGCGCCGGAGGCCTGAATCCTTTGCGTCGGCCGAGCCCCGCCATCCTCGGATCGCTCGCCCTGCACGCCGGGGTGATCGCGCTCGCCTTCGTGATGGTGTCGCACAAGACGGACGAGGACGAGACGCCGCTGGTCGCCTCGGTGCCGGTGACCATCGTCTCGGAGGAGGTGATCCAGGCGGCGCCGGCGGACAATCCGCAGCCCGAACCCTCGCCCGACGACGCCGCGACCGCCCCGGTGCAGCAGCCCGATCCCGTACCGCCGACGCCCGAGCCGACGCCGCCGCAACCCCAGCCGCGCCCGACCCCGACGCCGCCGCGACCCAC
>NZ_WJWX01000011.1:0-90493 GCF_009661015.1 Brevundimonas sp. SPF441
CACGCCGGTGGCGGGGTGGAAGATGATGCGCGATGGTGAGCTTTGAGAAGCTGCATCAGCAGCATCGCCCTCCTCGCCCGCCACTTCCTCAAACACGCCATCGACTGCGCAGACATGGAAGTGCACATGCTCGTTCAGACTGGAGCCAAAGCGGTGGATGAAGGCGACTGCGCCTATGTGCAGTGCTGCCTTGTCCACATTGGCCGCACCAGGGCTGTTGGCTTGCAGCGTTTGCGCGATGACGCGTAGGAAGATGCGCAGCACCATGCCCAGCACCGGGCCCTCTCGCTGCATGTAGTACCGCAGCCGTTTGGGCACCGACAGCACCCACTGGCGCACCGGCAGGCGGGGAAACACATGGTCGGTGAGGTGTGCCGCCGTCTCAGCCATGCGCCGGGTGTTGCATGAGGGGCAGACACCCCTGCCTTTGCACGAGAAGGCGACCAGGAAGTCGTGTCCGCAGTCGTCGCAGCGGGCGCGGGCAAAGCCGTGGGCGAAGATGCCGCACTCCAGATATTTCTCGAACGCTTTGCGCACGTAGGGCCTGGGGCTGTGGTGGTCGCCCTGGCCCTCAAATTGACCCTCGCAAGCCAGCTCCAGCCAGCTCTCGTAGTGCTCGGCCACGGTTTGGTAGAGCAGAGTGCGTTCGGGGTGGCGGGGGTTGTAGCGCTTGGGTTTGGCGGTGGCTGGCATACCAGGGAGGCCCTGCTCGGTGGTTTGCGTTTCTGGGTTTCGGTGATCAAGGCTTCAAGACGGGCACGCAACTCAGCATCTGGCACCGCACCTTGCGCGCTCAAGGCAACAAGTTCGCCGAGCAGCGTTTTGTACATTGCGGCCCAATTGACGGTAGCGGGGACATCGGCGGCAGCCTGACGCCACAGATCGGCGATCCGGCGCTGCACCATAAGGATCAACTGGTCTGTGGTGGTGAACAGGCAATACCGAAGAAAGCATGCGACCTCCACGGTGCGCGCTGGCTCTTTGATCTTGGCTCCGGCTGAGGGCGGCCTGGAGACAAGTCGGCGCGCGTAGCGGCGCAAGATGAGATCGGGGATGTCTGCCAGGTGCTTATGAGCGTCCAGCGTGTAAAGCAGGTCGATGCGCTCCAGTACCTCGCTGATTTGGCGGGTTGAGTGTTTCGCCGGTGCAGCCCATAGCCAACTCTGCTGGGTTTGTCCATCTGGGCGCAGCTCTGAAACTGAGGCTCGCCAGCGATCAAGTGTTGCTGGATCAACGCTGGCGGCGATGGCGGTGCCTGTTTCAACTTCAAGCTGGGCAAGTGCCGCCGCAATCAGTGTCCGAATTGCCCGCTCGTGCACGATCACCAGCTTGTTCTTGTACAGCCATTGACGCGCCCGCACGAGTAGCTGATCGCGGTCGGCGCAGCGCGCCACTTCGTCGCGCAGTTCACGTACCAGTGAGCGGCGCTGGTGCTCGCTCATCCACTGGAATCCAAGGACCGTGCAGGCTACTTGTTGGTGATCGAATAGCGTGCGCCCGCGTTCATACATGGCTCTCAGCGAGGCGACTTCTGGTGCTGCAATGCCAAGCTCGTTGCCAAGGTGGCGCCACAAGGCTACTGGAATTACCCGAAAGGCACCGAGCAAACGCCCACTCATGCGCAGGAAACCAATATGGAGCGCCAGACCAAGCTTGTGGGAATCACCTCGGCGTGCATTGATTGCGTCGCGCTCGGCACCATCGAAGGTGAAAAATGCCTTCATCTCGAAGTCGCTGATATCGCGGGGGAGCCCACGCATCCCCAAAAACGTTGTGTGCCAACCCTGCATCGTGAACCTCAAAAGTGGGAGGCCACCATACCCGTTTACAAAGCGAACAGGAAAGTCAATGAAATCAACGGTCTACCCAGACCACCCCCGCGCCAGTGCTAGCTTTGCGTACCGTCACTTATTGCACTGAAAACGAGGAGACCCCGTTTCGGGACAAGTCGGCCGAGGCCGGCCGGCGCAGCCCTGACGTTGACACTTGAGGGGCAGCGGGGCCGGCGCGATGTTGACACTTGGGGGGCAGCGGCCGATTTCGGCCTGGTCGAGCCGTCCAGGCGGCCGCCGAGGCGGCCTAAGTGCCTGATCGGCATGGAGTTATCCACCGAAGTTGTGGATAACCCTGTTAGGAACCCTGCCCCGGTATTGACACTTGAGGGGCGGCCCTACTGACACTTGAGGGGCGCGGTTCTTGACACTTGAGGGGCAGCGTATTGACACATGGGGGGCTTATCCATTGACACTTGAGGGGCGGCCTCTTCGCACTTTTCCTTGGCGTGACAACGGTTTACGCGCGTTTTTCGGTCATGCTAACCAGGTTTTTAACCGTCTTTATAACCTTTTTATATAACCAGGTAGTTTTAACCAGAGGCTGGCGAAAAAAACGGCAACACGGCCCAAGCTGCCGCGCAGCATGACCGGCCGCCGAAGGGGGGAAACCCCCCTTCTCGATCCCACCCGGCCGCAAGCGGCCTCCCATCCCCCCAGGGGCTACGCCCCTCGGCCGCCTTGCGGCCTCACCCCACAATGGAGCGCCTTCGGCGCTACGGCTTAGGAGAGCCACGCGCAAGCGCCTGGCGGAAGGCAGTAAGTTCGAGAGCTTGCGAGGGGGCAAAGCCCCCTCACACTCCCCAACCAGGTCGCCGCGGTTCGACCGGCCGCGCGATCCTCAAGCATCGCAGCAGCTCCACCGCCGCAGGTTTTACGCCAAGGAAGGGGGTCGGCCAGCTCGGCCGGTGGCGCGGAAAGCGCCCCTCAAGTGTCAATGAAACGTGAGACGCGGGGCCAGGCCCGCGCCGATCACAAGCCGAGTTCGGAGTGAGAGCCGAGGCGCACCAGGCGCAGCGTGTCGGCGTCGGGCTTCTGGTAGATCAGCACCAGGTCGGGCTTGACGTGGCAATCCCGGTGATCCTTCCAGTCCCCGGTCAGCGCGTGGTCGCGGTGCCGAGGTTCCAGGGGTCACTACACGAAAGTGTATTTTACGTACGCTAAGGGAGAACCTCTCGTGAACACGGGCGCACGCCATCATGCGGCCAGGAGCGATGAAGGCGTGCGCAGCGGGCGGAGTTGGCCGGGATCGGGGCGGCTTTCGACATTCCAACGATAGTCGCCGGTGAGCGAGATATGCTCCCATCCCAGCGGGGCGATATGGCGCGCAATGTCTTCCGGGATCGCCAGCGCCCCGACTGCCCGTTCGAGATAACGGGTGTTCCACAGGATGATGGCGGCCACGAGCAAATTGAGGCCGGAGGCGCGATAGGTCTGGTTCTCAAATCGCCGGTCGCGCAGCTCGCCGAGCTGGTTGAAGAAGAGCGCACGGGCAAGCGCGTTGCGCGCCTCGCCCTTGTTAAGCCCGGCCTGGGTGCGCCGGCGCAGGTCGAGATCACGCAGCCAGTCGAGCATGAAGATCGAGCGCTCGATTCGCCCAACCTCGCGCAAGGCCAGCGCCAGTCCATTCTGGCGTGGGTAAGCGGACAATCTGCGCAGCATCGCCGATGCGGTGGCGGTGCCGCTGCGGATCGAGGTAATGAGACGCAGCAGTTCGTCCCAATGGGCGGCGACATGCCCGATGGCGACCGGATCGCCGGTCATGCCGGCCAGCAGCGGCCCCGCTTCCTGATCCGGCAGCAGATGCAGGCGCCGGTCCTTCAGGTCGCGCAGGCGCGGCGCGAAGCGGTAACCGAAGAAGGGCATCAGGCCGAACACATGATCGGATGCGCCGCCGGTGTCGGTGTAGTGCTCTTCGATCGACAGGCCGGTGGCATGGTATAGCAGCCCGTCGAGGACATAGGGGGCCTCGCCGGCGGTCGCCGCGATCACCCGGCTCGCAAACGGATCATATTGGTCCGACAC
Organism: Brevundimonas sp. SPF441; assembly: GCF_009661015.1. Taxonomy (NCBI): domain Bacteria; kingdom Pseudomonadati; phylum Pseudomonadota; class Alphaproteobacteria; order Caulobacterales; family Caulobacteraceae; genus Brevundimonas; species Brevundimonas sp. SPF441. Next base: position 3,858 of record NZ_WJWX01000011.1, read on the forward strand.
ATGGGTGTAGAAGCTGACACCCGGCTCGTTGCCGTTGCGCGCGTTGATGTCGCCGATCGCGGCGCCGCGCCCGCCCGCATGGAAGAGCTGGCCGTCGCTCGAAGAGGTAGTGCCGTCGCCCCACAGCGCGGACAGCGGCACGGTGCGGTGAACGTCGATCAACCGCCCCAGCGCCTCGCCATAGGCGGCTTCGCTGATATGCCAGTCGTGCAGATGGGCGAGCTGACGCAAGGTCGCGCCCTGACAGGTCTCGGCCATGCGCGTCAGGCCGAGATTGATGCCGTCGGCCAGGATCACGGTCAGGAGCGCGTTGCGGTCATCCGCCATGCGACCGGAGCGGCGATGGGTGAAGCACTCGGAAAAGCCGGTCCAGCTATCGACCTCCAAAAGAAGATCGGTGATCTTCACGCGTGGCAGCCGATCATAGGCGATGCGGCGCATATCTTCTGCGTCGGGCGGCGTGATTGCCTTGAGCGGCGATATGACAACGCCGTTGCCGTCAAGGCGCACCTGGGGCAGCTCTCCCTGCCGAGCGAGGATCGTCACCCGCTCGATCGCGGTGTCGAGGCTGGCGCGGCGTCCGGCGATGAAGCTTTCGAAATCGGTGTCGATCGCCAGCGGCAGCGGTCCCCGCGCGCGCATCGCGTCAAAGGTGGCAGACGGCAGAAGATAGCTGTCGAAGGCGCGATACTGGCGGCTTTCCGCCACCCATATGTCGCCGGAGCGCAGCCGGTCGCGCAGTTGGGTGAGTACGCACAGTTCATAAGCGGCGCGGACGACCACGCCATCACGCAGCACGAATGGCCGCCATGACGGCGGCACGAACCGGAGCGGCGGTTTGTCGGGCAGGCGGCGTCGTCCGGTGCTATAGATGTCAGCCACGAGGCGGACCGCATCGAGCAAGCCCTGCACCGCACCGGCACCGCGAAACTCGAAGGCGTTGAGGAACCGCCCGATCACGGAGCGCAGCGAGCGCTGCCGCTCGATCAGTTCGGCCGTGCGGTCGATCGTTTCCGGCGCGATCAGCAGTTCGGCGTCCACGACCGCCGTTCCAAGTCTTTCCCAGTCGATCGAACCGATGGCGGTAAGAGAATCGACGCCCCGCGCTCGCGCGTCAAGCAAGGCCCGGCACGAGCCGGTGAGCAGGCGAAGCTGCGCCTGAAGCGAACGGATCGTGCCGATCGCCTTATTTTTGGTCCGGTTCTCGGCCCGACGCATCATGCTCCCCAGGAGCTTGTCCATCATCGTCAGCACGGCATCGGTCAGGCTTTCCTCGAGCCGGATGCCGGCAGCGACAAGGATCGCATGCCGGCGTTGGTCGGGCAGTTCCGCCAGATGCTGCGGCGTGATGCGTGCCGCCTCGTCGGCGATCCGGTCGAACGCCATCTGCGGGATCGTCGCGGCGCGCGATGCAGCCAGGCCCAGCCCGCGAACGTGGTCGAGCCGGTCGATCAGTCGCAGGACATTGCGCGGCGCTGGGGACAGCGGCGGGTTGCGCAGCCATGAGAGCCAGGTCGCGCTTTTGTCGTCGCGCCGCGACAGGAGGGCGTCGAGCCGTGCGCGTTCGGGTTCGCCGAGATCCCCGGCGAGCACGTCATGGACCAGCTCCCCGGCCTGCTGCCGCGCCCGTCGTACGATCGCCTCGATCACCGTCACAGGCGGCAGCAGCAATCGCCGGCGTCGCATCTCGTCGATGACGATGCCGGCAAGCCGCGAGGGCTGGGTGACGGTCTGCGCGATCGGCATGGCGAAAGCGACCAACGCGTGGAAATCCGCGCGACCGAAAACGAGATGACCGAAGCGCCGCGACAGGTCGGCAAGGTGCGTTCGCCGCGTCTCGTCGCGCCGGGCATAATCGGGCCATGACGCGGGCGACACATCCAACTGACGTGTCACGAAAGCGAGGATCGGCATGGGCGGCGCTTCGCCGGCTTCCAGCACGCGCCCCGGCCAGCGGAGATACAGCATCAGTATCGCATAACCGAGGCGGGTGGCGTCGCCGCGCCGGGTTGCGATCAGTTCAAGGTCGTCACGGGTCAAAGTGAAGTGGCGCGCGATCTCGCGTTCATCGAGCGACGGATCATAATGGTCCGCAAGCATCTCACGGGTCAGCAGGTGTCTTCTGGCCAAGCTCGAACCCCTCCACGTCGCTGTCCGTCAGACGCCCGTTGGACGGCCACCGGGAATGTGTCCGTCAACTCTGGACCTTCGATGGCGGTTCGGACAATATCGCATAATGATGCGAAAACGGACACATCGGGGCAGCACATGGCGCTGATTGGCTATGCGCGGGTCTCCACCCCCGACCAGAAGCTCTCGCTCCAGCATGACGCTCTGAAGCGGGCGGGATGCGAACGTGTTTTCGACGATCAGGCGTCAGGCGCCAAGACCGACAGGCCGGGTCTCGCCGAAGCGCTGGCCTATCTGCGCACCGGCGATACGCTCGTGGTGTGGAAGCTCGATCGGCTTGGCCGCTCGATGAGCCATCTCATCGAGCAGATCGGCGAGCTGGCGGCGCGCGGCATCGGGTTCCGATCGCTCACCGAGAATATCGACACCACCACGCCGGGAGGAATGCTGGTGTTCAACATCTTCGGCTCCCTCGCGCAGTTCGAGCGCGATCTGATCCGCGAGCGCACCCAGGCGGGTCTGCGCGCCGCGCGCGAGCGGGGCAGCAAGGGCGGGCGACGCCCTGTCGTCACTCCTGACAAATTACGCAAGGCGCGGGCGCACATCGCGGCGGGCCTTACCGTGCGCGAAGCCGCAGCCCGGCTAAAAATTGGAAAAACCGCCCTCTACAAAGCTTTGGAGCAACAGTAACGTCATGGAAATCGCCGCGCTAGAACAATACCTACACCACCAAATTCCACTCTCCGCGGCAATGAACGTTACGGTAAGTGGAACTACACCGGATTCAGTCATCCTAGGCGCTCCGCTAGAACCAAACATCAACCATAAGAGCACTGCCTTTGGCGGTAGCCTCTCAACGTTGGGTATCCTAGCCGCGTGGTCGCTTGTGCATCTTCGCCTCTTGGACGAGGGAGAAGATTGCGAGGTGGTTATTCAGTCTAACCAAATGGAATACCACAAGCCAGTCGTGGGGCCTTTCATCGCACGCTCTGCTCTGGCCGTACCCACCATATGGCCCACTTTTGTCAAAACCTTAAGACGGCGCAAGCTCGCGCGTATCGAGGTATATTCAGAGATAATCTTCAACGAGGACATAGTTGGTAAGCTGACCGGGCGATTTGTGGCGTTCTTGCAGAAGCCCTGACGGAAGCTTTGCCTCTCACCGTCGCCGTTCAGTTTTCGTTCTCAGGTGGCGTACGCAGAATGCACTTTCGTGTAGTGACCCCCACATGGATTGAACCGCTGCCGTGACCTCGGGCGTAGGTCCTGTGCGGCCAGGGGTTGTCGCGGCCGGCGCAGCGGCTTCGCGCGCTTTCTCGTCCTCAGCCCGTTTGGCATCGGCGACTGCACGGGCCGCTTTCTCTTCAGGCGTTGGCGGCGGCATGATCGAGGCGCCGACGATGAACAGCACCACTGAGGCGCCCAGCGCGAGCCCGGCGCGCTTTCGGGTGCCAAGCTTGATCCTTTTGATCGGCCGGACGAGGGCTATGATGCTAACGATGAACAGCACCATGCCGATAAGAGCGATAACCCCGCCTAAGTCGCGCATTTAGAATTCCCCCTAGTGTCTCTGTCTGACACAGAGGCCAACTTCGCGCAAAGGTGGGCGTTTGGGCAGGGTGATGGCCTCTCTAGGCCGGCAGCCTCAAATATATTCCAAATATAGTTGGACCGGCCGCTATCTCGTTCCGATAGTCCTTTCCCCAAGGCGGTGTCAGGACGCACCAGATGTCAGGTCAAAACGGTCCAGCACAAGACGTCGCCGTCGCCGGCGCTTCGATCGCGGACCTTTGCGCTCGATGGCTTTCCGTCGACCGCGAGATTGAGCACCTCACCGGTCGATGGTCGGCTCTGGAGGTTTTGGTGTTGAGGCCGCCGCCTCAATCGGGCGACATCAGCCCCGGCGCGGCCGATGAAATGACGCTTATCGATGATCGCCTCGTCTTCCTGGACGCCGACAAGGCCAGCTGCACTCAGGCGCTGGCCAGGACCTCAGCCAGATCGTTCGCCGATGTCGTCGGCAAGTTGGACGTCGCGTCGCGGATTCTCAGCGGCGAAGGCGGCCTCGTGCACGACATGGTCGCTGACGCTGTAGCGCATCTACCCCGGTTCTTTGCTGATCGCCCAGACATCCCCTGAGATGGGCTTCGCCCGGGCTTGCTCAAGGCGACCGCTGGCGCGGTGATCTCGGGCGTCCCCAGCTTCGCCTTCGGCTGCAGCAGGGGTCCCCTGCCCTTCCATCAGCCTTGACCTTGCCCTCCCGGATTGGTTTTTCGCCGCCCTCGCTCAAAGAGCGATGGCCTGCTCTGACTGGATGGTGGGGATTGTCCGCGTCGGCCGACACCGATGGCCAGTAGTCCGGTGAATATGGGTGCGGAGCGATTCCGGCCGACCTCCGTTGGAGTCCGGATCATGGCTCGCAGAAATCAGGATCTAGCGCTGACGCCCTCGATGCCCGGGACTTTCCTCCCCCTGGCGCATCCGACCCTTGTCGCCCGGCCGCCTAGCGGCGTGGGCTGGATCCACGAGATCAAATTCGACGGCTACCGGTTTCAGCTGAACGTCCAGTCCGGACGGGCTACCTGGTTCACCCGCAACGGCCACGACTGGACCCAGAAGCTGCCCTTGCACTCGGCCGCGGCCGCGATGCTCGAGGACTGCGTGCTGGATGGCGAGCTTTGCGCGCTCGATGATGCTGGCCAGCCTGCCTTTTCGGCCCTTCGGCGATCTCTGTCCGCCCGATCGAGCGGGCGGCTGGTCTATTTCGCATTCGATATTCTGTGGCGTGGCGGCACGGATCTCCGGCCGTTCGCCCTCTCGACCCGGAAAAAGGCCCTGAAGGAGGTCCTCGACGTCGCCGGCGTCGGGTCCCGAATTCGATACGTCGACCACTTCGCTGACTTGCCGGGTGACCAGCTCCTCGATGCAGCCTGCAGGATGCAACTCGAGGGCCTCGTCTCGAAAAAGACCGGCGAGAACTACCAGGCCGGCCGGACGTCGGTATGGGCGAAGGCGAAGTGTCGGCCGAGCCAGGAGCTTGTCGTGGGCGGTTGGAAGAGCGGCCCTGACGGGCGCTTCAAGGGACTGCTCACCGGCGTCTACGAGCGCGAAGGATTGAAGTATGCGGGGTCGCTTCAGACGGGGTTCGCCGATCGGCAGATGAAAGACCTCACGCCGCGCCTGAAGGCGCTGGCCCGACCAGGCACACCGTTCGCCGGCGTCCAGCCGCGCGCCGATCGTGGCGATGCTCTCCATTTCGTGGAACCTCAGCTGGTCGCCCAGGCCGAGATCGCCGAATGGACCGATTCCGGCCGGGTCCGGCAGGCGAGCTTCAAAGGACTGCGATTCGACAAGGTCGCGCTCGAGGTACGTCGGGAACGGCCTCGGTGACCCACTACGAGGCCCTGCAGGAGATCCAGCGCATCATCGCGGCCGCGATGCCGCCCGACAGCGGAGCCACTGTCTCTGGTCTGCTGGGGGACATTTCGGGCCCGCTCGCAGCCGTGGGCCTCGATCCCATCTCGGACGTCCAGGACATAACCGATGCGCCGGCGGAACCGTGCGAGGTGATTGATCTCTTTCCCGGCCGAGAGTCGACGTAACGATAGGGCCGCCCCTTGCGGAGCGGCCCTCTTTCTGCCGGCGGCTTCTTGTCAGAGCGCGAGTTACCGCTTCCAGGCCAGACCCGGGATTTCCGGCTCGCCTTCGATGAGGATTGCGGAGGCGCCGGTGCGAGCTTCGATGGCCTGCACCGTCCCTCGGAGCATGTTTTCCGTGAACTCCTGCGGCGTCCCGACCAGACGGTTGGCCAGAGCCCGGCCGAGGCGTTCGGTCACGCCGCCACCGCTCATCGCGGTGTCGCTGGCGAACATGTTCAGGTGATAACCCTGCCGGTCCTCACGCGCGTAGGGGAACAGGCAGAGCGTGGTGCGCAGCTCCTGGCTGCCCGAGACCCGGCGCGTGACGTGGGCGGTCCAGACAGCGCCGTCGCAGGTCGCGACCATGAACTGCTGAGTGCTGACCCCGCCCAGGGCGGCAAGTCCGGCAAGGCGGCTCTCCGCCAGCGGGTTCGACAGCACGAAGCGGCCGGGTTGCTCCGGAGTCTGGACGGCGATCGGACGGTTCGACTGAAAGTCGCTGGCGTAGCCCTCAAGGACGCGTTCTGCAGCGTCGATAATCACGCCCTTGGCGGCTTCCGTCTCGATGTCGATGATTGCGTAGGCTTGATAGCTGCGCTGACGGTTTTGCGCTTCTGCAGCGCTGGCGATGCCGGCGGCTGCGAGGAGCGCGGCGGCGGCGGCCGCGATGGATTTCATCTTCATTGGTGGGAACCCCTACCCTCACTTGGAAACGATGTTGAAATATCCCACGTCGAGGGTGGTCGACGTAAGTGCAGCGTCACAGATCCGGGCACGCTTGGCGTTTTGCGCGATCTGCGAGATGATGTTGCCGTCCTAGTTGCATGGAGGCCGTCGTGGTAGAACCGAACAAGAACACCAAGGAGACCGATGCCATGCAAGCCGCCCCTTCGTCTTTGAACCTGTCGCCGCAAGCCCAGCGCGTCTTGGAGGCCCAGCTGAATTTCGCGCTCGCGGGTCCGGGACTGATAGCCGGGGCGGTCGCGACCTATGTGTTCGCCGCCATCATGACCGTGGCCCTCCTGGGGGCGGTGTTTTGGGGAATCTCCTACGCCTTGGAGACGGGGAACCCACTGGCGTTGCTTTCGCTGGGACTGCTTCTGTTTCTCGCCGTGCCCTACATCACTGTCCTCAATGCGAACCGACTGCTGAAAGCTCGCCGTTCGCAGGGCTGAAGCGGCTCCCACGAATTCGCAGACGATAGAACGGCCGCCCCTCACCGGGCGGCCGTTTTCTTGTGCGGTCACGTGCCGTACCGGCGGCCCAGACGGGCGCTACCTTGTTCCTGCTGAGTGTCCTCGACATTCCGGCTGTTCCAGAGCGAGGTATCGGCCGGTCGATGAGCATCGATCACGCCGCCGCCCTCCCTGACATCCTCGCGGATAGAGTCACGCAGAGCTGAATTGAACACCGGACGCAGTACCGGTTCGCCGGCGTCGTTGGCCACGCCTCCGCCTGGCACACGACTACGGACGTCGGGCTCGCCGTCACCACTGTCGCCCGCCCCCCGGGCGCTGCGCGAGGTCTGGGCTTCGGCCGCCCGTTCCGCCCGCTCTTCCCGCTCGGCTTGCCATCCAGACGTGCCGGGCGCGAACTCGCTGGTTCCCGATCCGGGTTGACCCAGCCCCGCCAAGGTCACCCCCTGACGGAGGCTGCTGCCGTCCCCGCCGGGCTCGAGCAGCCTTACTTGTTCGGGTTCCATCTGCCGGACGGTCTGGCCGATCTCCCGGCCCTGGACGACCTGTTCCGGCGCAGCAATTTTCATCACCTCTTCCTGACGGAAGGATTGCTCAAGCTCGCGAACCATCGCGGTTTCGCCAGCCGACCCGCGGCCGGACATGATGTAAGCGGCCCGTTCCTCGTCGATCACGCCGCCGTAGGCGTCCCGCTGGCCCACGAGACGCTGCATCGCATACTCGGTGAACTGGTTGTTGAGGTTCTGGTCGATCGTTGCCGAGTTGGTCTTGGTGAAGTCCGCACGCTGGTCATAGGACCTCGCTTGCGATTCCGACTGATCGGCGGCGTCCATGATGCTTCTGGTCGACGAGAAGGTGTCGGAGATCTTCTCCGAGGACATCGACTGCGCCGTCGACGTCTGGCTGAAGGTGTTCGACGCAAAGTTGGCCGTGGTGCGATCCACGCGGTCCGTGAACCCTGCCGAGGACAGGGCCGTGCGAGCGGCTTGGACTTGGTCCGTCTCAGTGGTGTTCCGGGAGGCGGACGCCTCGACGCCGACAGTTGCGCGCCCTCCGGCCCTCACACCAGAACCCAGCACGCCTTGCCCAGGTGTTCCGACCGATCCTTCAACAAAGGCTTCGGCGGCCGCCCGGGCCACGGCCTGTTTGGCTGTCGACTCCGAGTAGCCATGCGTCCGCTGCAGGTTCTGCGAGACCTGGTCCATCACCTGATAGGTGGAGCCCCACGTGTCCCGTTCCTCGGATCCCATGGTGCGGGTCTTGCTGTCGCTTTGCAGCCAGCTGTTGACCCGCTCGACACCTTCCGACGCCACCCGCGACTGTGCCTCGGACACACTGCGGCGCAGGGCCTGCGCCTCTTCACGGCGCATTCCTGCGGCTTCCACCAGCGCCGAGCTCACGCCCTCGCTGAAGCGGGCGTTCCACGCCGTATTCGACATCGAGGACGTCAGGGTCCGCGTGCCATTGGCCCCATACTCCGTGCGGTTCAGATTGCCGTCCGTCGTCCGGAAATTGCCCTGATCCATCTCGCCCGAGGTCACCCAGCGATTGGCGCTGCGGTTGTTCCAGGACGCGTTCTCGAAGGCCGTGTTGCCGAAGGAGAAGTTGCCCGTCGTCGCGGCCGCACCCGCTGCCTCTGCCCCGCTCCGGAACTGCGACAGCAAGGCCTCGCCCTGACTGCCCACGGCCATCGCGCCCTTGGTCAGCATCCCGGCCAGAACCGGGATCATCATGGTCATGACGCCGGCGACGCCGGCGATGTCCGCATTGACGGAGCCGATCGCCTCAAGGTTTGCGATCTTGATGCCCGGTGCGCTGTCCGGAATGTAGGCTGCAGCGGCCGACTTGGTCGCGGCGGTCCCCATGCTGATCTTGTGCACGATGACGTACATCGGGCCCCAGAGCTGCAGATACAGGAACCCTGTCAGGTAGCCCTGAATCATGCGCGGCCCCAAGCCAGGCAGGAGGAAGGCGGGGAACAGGACCGGGAACATACCGATGAAGAGCAGATCGACGACGATCTTGAGGATCACGATCGCCTTTTCGGCCACGCCGCCCAGCAGCTGCTGGGTGTTGCGGGTCTGAACCTCGGCTTGCGTCTCGGCCATGACGGCGACCGCATCGCCGCCGGCCTCGGCCGAGAAACCCGTCACCCCACGTCGCACGGCATTGGCCATAAGGACCTGCTGGAACGTCGACGTCGCGTCGCGCGACGCGCCCAGCATGTAGGGATGCAGCGTGCCCAGCTCATTTTGGAAGGCGGCCTGCAGCTGGCTCTCGTCCAGCTCCGGGCGCAGCCTCCGCTCGAACAGTCGCATCGAGGAACTCAGGGTGGCCGTCCAGTCGGCGTTCAGGCGCTGCGCCGCCACCGTGCATGAAACGATCTCACGGCTGGTCGGGTTGTAATACTCGATCGAGCGGCCGGGGTTCGTGCCCTTGGTGACCGTGATGTAGGTCCACAAGTCGTTCTGGCGCGCCAGCTCTCCGGACGAGTAGTGGCCGTCGAGAATGTCGTAATAGACGCAGCCGCGAACGAAGGCGTGCAGGTTCTGTTCAAAGCGGGGATCCGCGATCCGGGCCGTGCGCAGCCGCTCGAACACCTTGGCGCCGTAGATCATCCCGGTGTTGGAGTATTGCGTCGCTTCCGGATCGCCAAAGGCGGTCTCCGTCAGCTCGATCACCCGGTGACCTACCCGGCTAGTGAGGCTGGCCGTCATCCCCACCCCGAGAGGCACGTTGGCGACGTCGGCGCCGGTCAGCGCCGGGTCGAAGACGTCGGTCACATGCACCTGGACCTTCGGCACCCAGAGGATCCCGTAGGAAATGTAGGCGATCAGAAACCAACGCAGGATCTTGCCGACGTTGAAGTCGAAGACCGCCTTCAGGATGCCCATCATCAGGCCGAGGACCAGCGCCAGCCGGATCAGCGACGAGATTCCGCCCGTCCCCGCCAAGAGGGCGACGGCCTGGAAGATATCGCGGTAGTATGACCCGCCGCCGTAGGTGATGACCTCGACCGTTTCCATGGGGTGTCCTTAGTTCGGGGTCTGCGAAGCGGAGAACGCGATCGCGTCTCCAATCCGCGTGCCAATGCGGGCGGTCAGGACCTGTTCAGCCTGCTGAGTGCGGGAGATCATCGCCTCGATCGACGACGTCTTCTCTGCAACGAGGGACTGCTTGGCGCCGATGTTCTGGCGGACGGTGTCGATGCTCGCGCGCCACTGGTTCAGCTGGCCCTCGTCCATGCCGACCATGTTGCGAGCCCCGTCCTCGACCATGGACACCGACCGGTTGAGCCAGGTGTAGAGGAGGTCCAGCGCGATGATGTCCGAGTATTGCGCCAGAGTGCCGGCGGCCGCTGCGCCTTGCTGGGCCGTGTAGACGCTGGCCATCTTGTAGACGGGCAGGCTCACCATGTTCAGGAAGTCCTGTTCCTGCGCGTTGAGCGTCTGCCGCGCCTGGATCTTGCCCACGATGCCCCGAAGCATGGCCTCAACGCGGTTCTTCAGCGCCTTGCTGGCCACCAGGTTCTGCGAGCCGCCGTATTTGACCGGGTTCAGGCAGAGTTCGACCGTGTCGCAGCGGTGCGTCCGGAGGCTCCCGCCGTCCAGCAGCTTGGTGATGACGCCGTCGTCGTCGGCGTCGGCCGGAATCACGTCGATGATGCACCCGTTGTTGTCCGGGCAGCGGTAGATGATCGTCCCGGTCAACGTCATCATCAGTTCGGCCAACTCGCGGTCGCCCGCCAGAAGCGGATGCTGCTTGGTCGCCTCCCAGGCGATGTTCTTGTTGACCGGGATCGACTTCTTGTCCTGGGCCGGAAGGTTGTTGAGGTTCTGGGCCAGGCGGTTCGGGCAGTCATGTCGGGCCGCAATCCGGTCGGAGTAGAAGCCGCGATACGTGGAAAGGTCCGTGCAGACCTGCATGGAGGCCGTGTCGCTCCGGCCCCACAGCCCGCCTACGAGGGCCTGCGCCTGCTGGCAGGAGCTCATGTTCTGGGCGTTGACCTCGTTGGCCAGCTTCTGCAGCGACTCGATCTGGTCAGCCACGATGGGGGACAGGCTCTTCAGCGCCAGCATGAAGGCATAGCTGATCGCGTTCGACGCGACCGACTTCATGTGGGCGACCAGCTGGTCGCTGTTGATGAAGGAGAAACCGCCGGTGAAAATGTCGATACCGCCGCAGCCGGCGCGAACGGACGGCATCTGGATCGACCCGATCTGGGTCGTTTCCTGCGGCGTCCGCACCGCCATGTTGCCCAGCGTGTAATAGCCAGCGCTCTGCCCCTGGAAGGCAGTCGGGCCGGTGACGTTCGCCGAACCCAGCGAACTGGACCAATAGGTGTCCATGCTGCTGTTCACGTCGCTTGCGGGCGCTGCGCTCGACAGGAGCGTGAAGGAGGCCGCGACGACGCTGGCCAGCGCGGCCCGGCGCCGACGTCGGCCCTTCAACTTGGCGATAGGATCAGCGCCGGGGGCGCGATGGTCGTTCTTGCGCTTCATGAGCGTTGCTCCTTTAGAAATCTGTGCCCGGCTCTTTGGAGAGCAGGACGAAAAGACGTTCGGCGATGTCGTCCATCGCCATGACACCGGCCCCGGCGTAGGTCAGACAACCCTGGGGCTTGAGGCACGGCAGCAGCTCGAGGATTTGACCGTTGCTCCCGCGGACCCGCGTCGGCCGGATCTGACCTGTGCGCGGATCCATGTCGGACTGTTGGAAGAACAGGAGCGCCGGCGTCGTTTGCCGCACGCCCCACGCCGCCAGCTGGCCCTGGTCACGCACCGCGCCGGGGAAGTGCGGGTTCGGCGCGCCGTCGGCCGACACCGCGCGCACCGTCATCCCGTAGCGATCGGAGAAGGCCTTTACGATCGGACTGGCGATCGTGCAGGCGCCGCAGCTGCCCCGGTAGACGTAGAAGACCCCGACGCGGGTCGACACCCCGCGCAAGAACAGGTCCCGATCCGCCATGCGGTCATCGGTCCAGCCATGCTTGGCCACTTCTGTCACCGGCCGGCGCACGGTGTAGTCGAGATCCGGATTGGTCCACGTCAGCCGCCTATAGTGGTCGGCGAAGAGGCCGCCCCGTTCCAGGGCGACCTGCTGCAGACGGTAGTAGCGCTCGACGGTCTCTGGCGTCGGCCGCCAGACGGCAATCGACCGGGCTTCCTCGAGCTGGCGCTGATACTCCTCCAGCTCGCGTACTTCGGGCGGCGTGGCGGCGCTGATAGTCGGTAGCGGCGCGGCCTCTTCGGCGGGCTCAGGCGGGGTAGGTCGCTGGCAGTAGAACCACATGCCCAAGTCGCGACCGCAATACTCTTCAGAAGCGCCGCTCGCGGCTGGCGCGGGCTGCGTCTGATACGGCGATTGGGCCCGGACCGGGCCGGTCAGCATCAGCGAGGCGGCAAGGCCAGCCGCCATCGCGAAGCCGAACCGTTGCGGGATCGAGAACGAGATCATGGAGTCTACCTGGTTGTGGGGAGATTGGCGGACGCTCACGGCTGGCCCCCGCCCGCTTCGTTGGTTTCGCCGGGCCCGGGCGAGCCGTTGCCCATCAGGCTTTCGATGCTCTGCTGAATCCGGCCGACAGTGCCGCCGGCGTCGGGCGTCGAGATCTGATCCATCAGGCCCGCCGTGAACTCGGAGAAGTCGACGTTCGACAGGTCCAGTTGCTGGAACTGTTCGACCGTGAACCCGGAGCAGTCGGCGTCTTTCGGCGTGCCCCAACCCTTGCCGATTTGCGGGCGGCCCGCCTGGTGGACGATCTTCGCTAGCGTCCCTTCGAAGGCGCAGTAGCGCATGGCCTTCTCGGTGCAGATCCCGAAGAACGACTTCTGAGAGCAGTATGTCCCGACATAATGGGTCGCCTTCGCCTCCTGACGCGTCATGAGGGTCTTCTCTTCCTCAGAACACTGCGTCAGGCCTAGATCGACGCCCCAACCGCTGTCCTTGCAGCAGTTGCGGAAGCCGAGGACGGCCTTGCGGCACCGCATCGGCTGGCCTTTGAAGATCGTCAGGTCCTTTTCGTAGTCCTCGCCCGCCATCTGAGCGATCAGAAGCGCGGCCAGGGCGTCCGGCATGTCGGTGTCGCCCTCATCTTCGTTCCCGACGCACATGTTTCCGATGCAGACCCGCGTCTGGCATGAATTCCGGGTTTCTTCGGTGACCACTTCCTTCTTGCATTCGTAGACGTTCTCCCACGCCCGGCATTGGGCGGCGGGCACATCGTCGAGGCAGACCTGTTCCTTCATCTCGCAGCCGGAGGGCGGCGAGCAGTTGTTCCCGGGCTCGCCCATCGTTTCGCAGGTGTAGGTGTCCGTCTCTTCCCAGCACGGCGGCGTGACGGGCACGCCATTTGGCCCGATGCGGGTTTCGCCCGGCTGCGAGCAGGTCGTGCTGGTTAGCGTGCAAGCGCCGTTGCCCCGGGAGGGGCAGGCGTTGTCGTGCATACCGCCACCCGTCCAGTCGATCGGCGTCTCGACCACGGGCTCGTTCGGCACCGGGTTCTCGCAGCGATAGCGGTTCAGCTGCAGCGAGCAGGAGCCGTCCGGCGCCGTGCCGGCGCAGCTTTGCCCGATCAGCTGACAGCTGGCCACCGGCGCACAGGTGTTGACGGCCGTCGCACGATCACAGGTCCAGGACTCGCGCCGTTTCCACGGATTACGTGTCACCGACAGGCCATTGATCACCCGCGTCTCATTGCCGATGACGACCACGTTCGACGTCAGCCGGCACGCCGGGTCATTGCGGTTCGTGGCGCATGGGTCGGTCCAGTATTCCCCGACTACCTCCCGCGGCGTCTCGATAGGCGTTCCCCCGCCGCTGGCGGGGTTCTCGCACCGATAGGTCCGGTCATAGGCCGTGCAGTTTCCGGCCCTGTCCTGCGATGCACACGTCTGAGACTGCTGAACGCAGCCGACGAACGGCGTGCAGCTGTTCACCGTCGAGGACGACGAGCAGATGTAGTCTTCCCTGACGGTCCACGGGTTCCGCGTCACCTGCAGCCCATTGATCGTCCGGGTCTGGCTGCCTTCGATGACCACCTCGCCCTGCTTCACGCAGGCGCCATTCCCGGCGAGGGCGTTGCAGCCGTTGTCCCAGGTGTCGGAGACGACGTCGCGGATGACTTGGCTCGGCGTCCCCGCGCCCGGGACCTGGTCCTCGCAGCGGAACCCTTGTTCGAAGCGGGCGCAGCCGCCCGAGGGGTCGGTGTAGGTGCGCTCCGAACCTGTGCAGGTCCCGCCGGCATCGGTGGCGAGGCATCGCTCACCCGTCAGCGCCATACCGGCCGGGGCGGCGCAGCCCGCGTAGTCCGTCCGGCTTCCGCAGGTGTAGCGCCGCGCATACTTCCAGCATTCGCGATAGACCGACGTCCCATCAATCATGCGACTGCCGGCGGGCTCGGTGCAGACATCGCCGGTCATCCGGCAGGTCGTGTCGGCCTCAAGCGGCGCGCAGGTGTTGTTGGTTTTGACGCCTTGGTCTCTGCCCGGCCCCGCCGTTTTGACGTAGAATTTGAGCCAGTGGGGATTGGTCGATCTGGAGCTCCACCCGGTCCGACCGAAGCTGTCGCCCAGGATCTTGTTCATGTCCGAGATGTTGAGGCCGTTGGGGCAGTTGGCCGAGAATTTCCAGATCGTGCCTTCCTTGCGGTAGTTGCTGATCGTGCACCCGGAGTAGGCCGCTACATCGGCCGCCGTCGTCACCGCGCGCCAGGATTCACCGTCAAAGGTCCCGGTCGGAAAGATCTCCACGACCTGGTTCACATCGCAGAATTTATCGACCGAAGTCCCCGCATAGCCTTGCTGACAGACATAGCTGGACGGCAGGCCCGAAGGCGCAGCGCAGACGCGCCCGCCGGAGGCCACGCATCCCGGTTGACCGTTCGCCGTACAGGCGGCGTTCGGGGCATGGGTCGATCCGTTCCACGTCTGAACGCAGCCATACTGATAGTCCTCGTCCACCACGACGATGCGCCGCCGCTGGCAGCTCGCGGGCGTGTGCGTCCACACCGTCCCGGTCTTGCAGGAGTAGACATAATCCTCGTCGACCGTGACGACGCGCTCAGGCTCACAGGTCCGGGTTTCAGACCGCCACTGGTTACCGGCCTGACACTGGTAGACGTAGTCCGTGTCGAATTCCGGCTTGTAGATCCGCGTGCAGCTCTGAGGCTGGTTCGTTACCGGCGTCGCGGTCTCACAGGTGTAGAGGCTTTTCTCCTCGTGCGTGACCTGCGTCGTCTCCTGCTGGCACGACGTATTCGCGTCCCCTGTCAGGTCCCCAACCTCGTTGCCCGGATCACCGAGCAAATCCAGCGACCGCTTCAGCCAGTCGTCGTTGTTCGACAGATCATAGCGGGCGGCGTTCACGGAGCCGCCGCCAATGACCTGCAGGTATTCGTTGCCGGGCGCATTGGCCTCGCCGGCGCTGATCAGCCGGTTGGGATCGCTGCTGTAGCCAGACCAGCCGGTCGTATCTCCCCCGGCGCCGGGCACGACCTGGCCGGGGTCGCCGAGCGGCGGGGGTGGATTGCTGCCGGCGAACCCGCCCGCTCCCCCGTCGCCCGACGTCGTGGTCTGAGCGAAAACAGGCAGGACGCCGCCCATAAGGGCGACGCCGCACGCGATTACTACGGCGCTACGCGCCTGCTTCAACAGACCTCGATAGGACACAGTCCATCACCCCTCTAACCGGGCCAAAGCCGCTCTCGCGACGTCGGGCGCTTGGTCACCGCCCTGGGCCAACAGGCGCAGAGCTTCCGCGAGGCTGATATTCCCCGCGAGGCGGTCGTGAGGGGTTGCCACGCTATCGCAGTCGACGCCCTGGTCACACGGTTGGACCGGAGCCTTGGCTGCAATAAACGTCGGTACGCGTTCGACACCAAAGGCCCGAAAGACCTGAGGCTCGATCGCCACGCCGCCGATGCTATTCTCGTCGAAAATCTCTTTCGCAGCAACTAACGTTTGCTCAAAAGACCCATTCACCAGACCGCGAATGACGACTTTGGCCCCGGCCTTGTTCGCATCGAGCGCCAGCTGCCGCAGTGCGGGCTTCGGCATCGTCAGAGACACGGCGATGTAGAGCGCTCCCTCCTCCTCGGGCTGCGCTGAAGCGATCTCGGCGGCATCGCCGAAGAACGGATCATTCTTCAGCATCGTCATCCCACGCTGCAGGTTCTGACGGTTCGTCGCGGCGAGGGTCTCGGCCTCCTGCCGATACTCCTGCCCCCGCTCCTGGACCTGAGTGGCCCAGCCCTGAAGCGCCTCCTCGGCCGAGCGCCCGCGGGCCTCGGCCTGGTCGATCAGTTCACGGGCGGCCGCTCCGAGCGCGCCCGGGTCCTGTGCCCACGCCGGGGTGGAAGCCCACATCACGGCCCCGCCGGCCAGCAGCGAGCCCGCCATGGAGAAGGCGACCCACTGGTTACGGAAACCGAGGCACAGGAAGGTGATGGCGGCCGCCAGGACGCCTATGAAACCGGCCCAGCACGCCAGCGTGCCGGAGAACGACGGTAAGATGGAATCGAGCATGGTCCTGCCCCTTATGGAATGACGGTGACGCAGCAGTTCCGCTTGCGCCAAACGAGGAAGCCGTAGTCCTCACCCTTGATCGGGATGGTCTTCCCGCTCTCGTAGGGGACCGTTGAGGAGCCGATCGCGGGGCACGTGAACGGGCCGCGCGTGTGGCGCACGGGGTTCACCAGCTGGAAGCGGTACTGGCGCTTATCCATGATCGGCATCTTGTATTTCGAGCAGACCGCTTGCGGCCCGCTCGTACCGTCGGCCAGCAGTTGCCGGTGCATCTTGAAGGCGAAGCGTTCGGCCGCGAGCAGAGCGCCCTGAATGTCCGAATACTCACCCGAGATATTGCCGTTCATCGGGTACATCGTCCCCTGACAGCCCGCGCACCAGAACATCTCGTGACGGGCGTGACCGGCCGTCGTCGAGGCACAGTCGACAGAACAGGCGGCCGTCGCGATCGGGTTGGCGAAGATCAGCGCTTCAGGGTGGATCAGGATCGAAAGGTGATCGTCCTGCCAAAGCGGATCCAGTTCGGTGATGTAGGCGATATCGAAGGAGGTCCGCTCGACGCACAGGAAGTCGGTCAGCAGTTCCAGCCACACCATGACCGGATAGACGTACCAGTGGACGTGATACGCGGACCGGTCGGCCACCCCGTCGCTCTTGCGCGACGACTTGCCGGGATAGCCGAAGCCCGGATCAATCTTCACTCCGCCCAGGTTGACGAAGCAAAAGGGCCGCTGGGTCACGTCGGCCAGACGCGCGGGTTCCCAGAACCCGACCGACAGCCCAATCCGGAGAAAGAGCGGCGGCGGGGCCGGACAGGCGCACACGGGCGACGACGGATTCGGCGTGTCAGGCTTGTCGCCCTTGAACAGGGGAATGGATCCCAAGGTCAGGGGGAAGAGGCACGACCAGCACACGTCGGTGATGGGATTGACGAAGCGACCTTCGCAGGGGGCCGCGTCAGCCGGGTCCTGCGCAGCAACCGCCGTGGCCGCCCCCGAGACAGCGGCGACCGCCGCCGCGCTAGCAGCCAGAGCGCTTCCTTCCGTCGCGGCCGCGCTCACCGGGGCAAAGACCATCAGGGTCGCCGCCGCTACGGCGCCGACTCGCGAGAACAGGCGTTTCATGTCCACGCCTCCAGCGCCGGGCCCAAGGCGGCGGAGCCGACCAGGACGAAAACGCACCATGCGATTTCGACGCCGGTCACGGCCGGACCTCCGAGATCCGAAGCTTGTCGCCGTCCTTCTCGACGCGCGCCGGAACCTGTCGGATCCCGAAGTGGGTCGACAGTTTGGCCTCCTGGTCGAAATAGAACTGGACCCGCCGGCGGCGCATCAGCTCCATCGGCGCGCCCTTGGTCAGAATGAGCCGCACACGATGCTCGCCGCCCTCACGCAGCTGGCCGACAGCCCAATCGACCTGGGCGGCGTCGTCGCCGTCGAGGAAGATGAGGATGCGGTCAAACCCGGGCAGGCGTTCCAGCGGATTGATCCGTTGGCCCGCGCGGGCAAAGACGCGCCCGCGATGGTCTGAGAAGTCCTGCGGCACGATGATGGACGGGTCGAACAGCCAGCTGCGCGGCTCAACGGTCCGCACCAGCCCGGGAACAGGGTTCGGCCGTTCCACCTTGGCCTGGACCCGCCGCTTGAACTCATCCTGCAGCTGACCCATCCGGCCCGAGGCCTCGGCGCGCTTCAGCTGCTCCGAGATCATCTCGAGAATGTCGCGCTCGGCGATATCGAACGTCTGACCATGTGTCCCGAGGTCGCCGGCCAGCGCAGGCGAGGCAGCGGCCATGAAGAGCGCGGCGGCCGCACCGCACAGCAAACGATTCATAGAATGGGCTCCACTTTTCCGATGATCCGGTCGGCCGAGATCCAGCCGATCGCCGCGTAGCGGCTGTCCAAGGAATCGACGTGGTCACCCACGACGAAGATGCGGCCTTCCGGGATCACGCCAGTCGGGCCGATCGGCGCGGCTTCGCCCGACCGGGCTCGCTCCTTGGCCGCCCCGACCAGTTTTCCGGCGACATAGAAATTCCGCGCCTGCGTCTCGACACGGTCGCCCGCCACGCCGGCGACCCGCTTCACGAAGCGCTGTCCCTCCGGGTAATAGGGGGTCGGCGGCGCTACGAACTCGACCAGATCACCACGGGCCACGGCCTTGTCGGACCGGTCCGTGATGAAGGCCCAATGCGGCAAGCTTTCCGTCACATTGATCCCGAAGCCGTAGCGGGCGCTCACGCCCTCGCCACCCTTCCAGGCCAACACCCCGCCCAGGAAAAGGACGAGCATCCCCACCCGGCGCCATGAGGGCGGATTGGGGTCAGGTTCCAACGGCATCACGCGTTCTCCCTGTCCAGAAGAAGGCGACCGGCCATGGTGACGCGGTACTCGTCGTCGAAAAACGTCTCGATCCGGCTGAAGCTCGTGATCGGCAGTTGAGCGGACACCACCTTGCCATCGGCCAGGACCTTCACGGCCTGGAAGATGGCGTCGCTCCCCGGTGTAGTGGGCACGAACTGCCACGCCTCCGGCAGAGGTTCGGTCAAATGAAACCGCAGGAATGCCATCTCGGCGCTATCCAGAACCCAGCCTTCGCCCACTCTCTTACGGCGCTCCCGCTGCAGTCGGCGTCGGGGCGGCCAGTGCGGCCGGCCTGCTGCCTCCGGAGGCTTCCGCCAGCGCCAATTGTACGGCGTCGCCCACCTCCTTGGTGATGTCGGCCGTCTCGCCGGCCAGCACGCATTCCCGCGCCAGCAAAAGGACGTTCTTGCTCGCCGCAGCGCGCCTGACTGTGTCCTGCGTCACCGCGAGGAACATCTCGGTCTTCACGCGCGCTTCCTCCGGCGTGATATCCGAGAGCGCCAGGCGGGAGACGTAGCCTTGGCTCATCTCGCGGACGCCGACGGTGACGATCATCGGCTGGTCCTCGCGGACGATCTTCACCCATGCGGCCACATTCGAGACCGCCAACAGAGCGATCGCCGCAACGGCGGCCTGCCCCTTCGTGGGCATCCACTTTTCCAGCTTCTCGCGCATCGTCGGCTGGCGTGCCGGCGGCAGCGGAGGCGGCGTGGGCTGGGCGGTCTCGTGTTCAGGCTCGGTTGTCATCGGCTTTCCTTTCCGTCCCGCTCAGGACGGCTTGTTTGCGGGGGAAGCGGCAGAAGCCGACCAGCACGGTCGCGATCAGCCACACCGCCATCATGAAGATCAGCACCGGCTCGCGGGCAGCGGGCGGGGCGTCGGCGTAGTGGGTCCAGAAACCGCCCCACAGCCGCGCAGCCGTGGGGAGCTCGAAACCCGCGAGGGAGAAGGTCAGCAGCCCCAGCACGCAGGCAGCGATGCAGGCGCAGTCGACGGCGAACGCTACCCGGCGACCGGCCGCGTGAACTAGGCGGCGAACCCGGTTCAGCGCAGGCGCGTCGTCGAGCGCCGCCGCCCATGCTGTAAGTCCTGCGGCCATCAGCGACGGCTACCTTCGTAGGCCACTCGCGCCACCGCTTCCGACAGCGGCACGCCGCTCGCCTCAAGGCGCTTGATCTTGTCGAAGACCGCCGGTGTCGTGGAGTAGAGCGTCGCGGAGTAGGGATCGAGGACGAGGCGCGCCAGGAAGCGCGCGTCCGGTCCCATCACCACCATTTCCGAGTATTCCCGGTCCACAACCTTCAGCGACTTCAGCAGCGTCATGGTGGCGTCGTCGACCTTCATCCGGTCGTTCGTCCGCAGCTGCTCCAGCGCCTCTTCCTTCAGACGCAAGACGACCTGGTGATCGCTGTTCTCAAGGCAGGCGCGGGCACCGTCCGTCTTGTAGTAGTCGTTGATCGACTGCGTACCGGTGATGATCGCGCCGCCTTCCTTGCGGCAACGGCGCGCGAACCCTTCGATGAACTTCCCGGCCGCGCCGTCCGACAGGAGCTGCCAGGCCTCATCGATGATGAGCGCCTTCTTCAGCCCGCGGCCGCCCTTTTTCATACGCTGGCGGACGAGGAAGAGGATCGCGAGCACGACGACGGCCCGCAGGTCCGCCTTGCTCTCCAGATCGCTCATCTCGAAGACGGTATAGGGGTTGTCGATCTGCAGCGTGGTCGCGCCGTTGAAGAACCCACCATAGGATCCGT
The DNA here is from genome assembly GCF_009661015.1 of Brevundimonas sp. SPF441. Classification (NCBI taxonomy): domain Bacteria; kingdom Pseudomonadati; phylum Pseudomonadota; class Alphaproteobacteria; order Caulobacterales; family Caulobacteraceae; genus Brevundimonas; species Brevundimonas sp. SPF441. The sequence continues at coordinate 24,463 of NZ_WJWX01000011.1, forward strand.
CGCGACCGTAGGCGCCCAGCGCGAGCGCCAGATTCTGGCCGCGCTCGCCGTAGTCCCGAGCGAGGACGTCAATCACATCGGCGAAGGAGCCGTCGCGGGCCTTGTCGGCCCATACGGTCATGACCGCCTTCTCGATCGCCCCCTTTTCCTCGTCGCTGCACCCCTGCGCCCCACGAGCGGCCTGCTCGATCATGAGGCGGATCATCTCGACGCCTTCCAGGAGATACTCCTGAGCGCTTTCCTCAGAGGCCTGCGACGGGTCGATGATCGAGAACGGGTTGATACAGGTCCGCTTGTCCAGATTGAAACGCACGAACGCCCCGCCCAACAGGATCGAGCTGTTCTTGAACGACTCCCCGTCGTCGATGACGAAGACCTCGGCGCCGGCGCCGCGAAGCGAGGCCGCTGTCTCCTGCATGAACACGGATTTGCCGGAGCCTGACGCGCCGACGACGGCCGTGTTGTGGTTGCCCGCCTTGTTCGCGAAGATGCTGTAGGTCATCACCTGACCGCGCCGGCCGACCAGCAGCATGTGCGGAAGATCCATGCCCAGGAACTCGCCCTGCAGCGGAGCGAGGCGGGCCGCGACCGTCGTGGGCATCCGACGAAGCCGGCCCATCGTCGCCAGGTCCTCGAACAGGCCGCCGCCAAGGCTCAAGGGCAGACAGGCAAGAACCGTCTGCAGGTGAATGTCGTCGTCCCGCTGAAGCACGAACCGGCTGTTGCGGAAGACCGAGCGGAGGCTTCGCTCGGCCCGCTCGGCATCCGCGATCGGCGCGACCGACAGGATGAACATCCCCATGCGAGCCAAGAGGGCGCCTTCCGCGACGTCCTCCATCACCATCGTCCAGTCCTCGGCCGCCTTGCGCGACTCCGGGAACATGCGTCCGATCGGATTGCTCACCGCCTGGTTGGTCCGGAGGCGTTTGAATTCGGCCGTCGACCGGGTCTTTTCCGCCGTCATCGGCGAGAAGCAGAGACACATCACGGTCGGGCCGATCAGCCGCAGCTGGTCGTTGAACATGTCGCCCAGGACCCGGGACATCAGCCCTTGGGTCCAGTGTTCGGGGTAGTCCTTGACCGAGAAGCCGCGGATCTGGAAACGCTCATCCCGCGAGGCGCCATCACGCGCCAGCGCCACGACATCGTCCGACAGCTCCGGCCGGAGAAGGTCGTCGCCTTGGGCGCGGCTCTGGACTTCGATCCGATCCCGATACCGGGTCCAGGTCGTCTCCGCATCCACCATCTGTTCGTTCAGCCAGCGGTCTTCACGGAAGACGTTTTCGCGCGGGCGGATGTTGGTCGTCGGATTGAGAATATCCCCGACCAGGGAGATCAGCTGCTGGGGCGTGACGATCGCTGAGTCGCTCCGAATGGCCCGGATATCGGCCATGAACTTCTCGCGCGCCTCGATCATCTGTTCGGCGGCGACCGATGTGTTCGACCCCTCCATCTCGACAGCGATGAAGATCCGGAAATCCCGGAAATAGAAGGGCGCCTGGCTTGAGGCCGTCCGCCACGCCGCGTCGCGGAAGTGCTTGCGCCGATGCCGGGCCAGCGTGTCGAACACACCCCCCTGCTTCGCCCGTTCGGTCGCCCATGGATCGATCACGTCGCCGATCTTCGGTGACGCGTAGGAGATGACCTGGACAGTCGCGCCTTGCGGCACGCTGTGCGTGAAAAGCTCCGCCAAACTGCGGCTGGTAGCCTCGTCCGCGCCGATCAACGGCACGACCTCAAGGATCCAGCCGATCGTCGAGTTCTGCTCGTAGAGGCCCTTCGTCTCGTCGTAGCTGCGGTAGGGCAGGAAGTCGCTCAACCGCGCCGACGAGAAGTATCCCCGAGGCATGTCAGGGGGCGGCGGCTCTTCGAAAACCGTCCGTCCGACCTGTTCCAGAACGCGTTTGACCGCGTCCCCCATCTTGCCAGCCATACCGGCTACTCCTGGACCGCGTTGCGGCCGATTTCCGAGGCGGACGGACCGGGGCGCGGCGCGTTCGGGGCGGGCACCCACCAACCCCCGCGGCGCATCACCGCCCAGACCTCAGACCGCTGGTGATAGTCGCCCTGCGCATCCACCCACGGCGCGAACACGACGGGGAGGATCTGATCGCCTTCGCGGCGGGGGCCTGTGCCGTCCGAGAAGACGAACGGTTGCGGTTCCCACCAGCGAACGGGGACGGCATTCTCGATACCGGGCGATTCCGGGTTGGCGGTCCCCGAGGAGCGAGTGCCGTCGATCTGCGCGATCGACGCGCAGGTCTGACCTTCGCCCACTCCACCGCAGGCCCAGCTGCCCTTGGTGTTGGTGGAGCAAGCCGCGAGGCTTGCTCCTGCCAGCAAGATCAGCGCTACCCGCATCAGCTGGCCCCGCCCAGGAACGCCCGGAGCTCGTTGACCGGCATCCAACCGCTGTTGGTCCGGCCGTCCGCGCGCACGATCATCGGCGTGCCGTTGATCCCGTTCTGCCGGGCGAACTCGACGTTGGCCGCGACTGCAGCTTCGGCGGCCGCGCAATCCCCCGAGGTGACGACTTCGCCGCCGCTGTAGATCGCATCGATCCCCGCCACGCGGTCTTTGGCGCAGAGCGCGAGCTTGGCCTTCTCCGGGCTATCCGGGCCCATGAACGCGATCGGATATTCGGTGACTTCGATGTCGCGGACGTTCTTCAGATCATCATGCAGACGCTTGCAGAAGCCGCAGTTGAGGTCCGTGAAGATGGTCATCTTCAGCGGCGCGCCCGGGTTATGGACGACGGCGTTGGCCTTCGGCAGGGTCACGCGAATGATCGGGCTGTCCGCCGGCGCAGCGGGCGCAGAAGCGGGCTCCACGCCCGGAGCGCCCGCTGCGCCCGGGGCGGCAGGCGCCGCGCCGCGAATGCGGGCTTCGGCCTGACCCACGGCCGCCAGCTCACGAAGTCGGACGTCTGTCACGTCCACCTTGTTTTCGAGGTCCAGGACGGCCCCGACGAAGGCGAACTTCGCGTCGCGAGTGACGTAGAAGACGTTCGAACCGGCGACGACTTCGCACAGGTTGGCGGGGCCTTTGTCGCAGTCCGCCGAGGTGATCGGCGTGTTGGGGAATTCCTTCTGGACCTTGTCCTTCAGGCTAGTCCCGAAGCCGCTGGCCACCGCCACGGTGGCGACACCGATGACGGCAAGCGCCGCCAGGCCGGAAACACCGGCGAGGATCTTCGCGCGGCGGGATTGGAGAGAGATTTTCATGAGATCTGGCTTTCTTGAATGGAAGACGGACGATCAGGCGGTGACGGCGTCAGCGTCTAGGCAGACAGGTTCAGCCGCGACGGTGCTGGCCTTGTCGCAGCACGCCGGGTCCTCGCAGCAGTGATCGTCGCCCTGAAGCGACGCGAGGATTCCGGCGACCGAGGCCATGGCCTTCTTGATGGCGATGGCTGCGGCATTCTGGCCCGGCGCGTCGGTCGGGGCAGACAGCGTGGTCTTTTCCTTGGCGGAATGGTCGTGCGGGGCGTGACCCTCGGCCGACTTCGGCGCAGCGCTTCCAGCGCCCTTATCGGGGCAGACCTGCGAAGACGACGCGGATTGCCCGTGATGAGGGCAGTCGCAGGCCGTCGCGACCTGTGCGACGACCGGCGAGGCGGTCAGGACGAACGCGGCAAGCGCGGCGGCGGTACGGAGGTATTTCATGGCGTGACTTTCTGATTTGAAGGACAGGTTCAACGGCGGGCTGGGCCGCCAATTTCGAACCCGCTCAGGAAGACGAGTTCGACCTCGATGCCGGTCGGCATTTCCACGACCGGCTGGTACTGCTCGGCCCGCTTGACGTAGTAGTCGGCCAGCATCTCGGCGGCGTTGGCGACGCCGGAACCGGCGGCGCCAGCCGCTACGTCACCCGCTTCCAGACGGGGCGGCGCGGTCAGCGACCCCCCTGCCCCGATGCCGATCGAGCTCGACATCTGATCGGTGTAGCGAGACAGACTGTTTCCCAGGCCCTGCAGCGTTCCGGCGATCATGGCGCGGCCGGTCAGCCCGCCTTCACGCGAGATCACATTGCCCCGCACGCCGGCCTTGCCCAGGTGGGACGCGTAACCCTCGACCGTCGCGACCGAAAACTGCCGCGGCCCCGCCGGGCACGAAATACGCTGCAGCCGGATGTAGACCTTCTCCGAAGACAGTTCGGCATAGGCCGCGCCGTTCACCAGGCAGCCGGTCAGATCCGTGCGTTGATAGCGGCCATCCGCGCCGACGTGGATCGCCGGGCCCGTCAGTCGAAAGAGGACCGGCTTCGGGTCCGAGGTGCTGGTGACGCCAGTCGCGGCGTCCACGCCGACCAGAACACGCGCTCGGGTGTAGGCGTTGGGGGGCACGAACCGTTCGGTGTCGAACACCTGCATCGAGCTCGACATGTACTGTCCCTGCCCCGTGCCGCCCGTTCCGCCTGCCTGCGTACCCGCAGCGCCACCGGAGGTGCGCGAGGTGGAGACGGTCGGGCCGCCCGCAGCGCCCCCTGGGCCAGCGGCGCCAGCCACCCTGACCGTCGAAAGAGACCGGCGCGGACGGACGCCAGAATCTGCCCCGGCGACGCCGGGAGCCATCTGTCCGCCCGCGCCAGCCCCGACGGGTGCAAACGGATCACCGCCACCCATCGGAGCCGGAGCTACGCCGTTAGCTTGCATGGCCGGCGCGGCCCCTCCCGCGTTCACAGCAACCCCGCCCGGCCCGGGGGGAGCACTGCTACCGCGAGTCTGAATCTGATTGTTCAGCGCGTCGATCGTGCGCAAGGCATCGGCGCGCTCGGCTTCCAGCTGCTGCCGGGCGCCTTGGGCCTCCGCGCTCAATTGCACGTTCTGCCCATTTAGTTCGGCGATCTGGCGATCCAACTCCTGGACACGCACAGCCAGCTCGGAGGCCTGCGCCTCGCCGGACATGTTCTGGCCGCGAGCCAGGTCAGCCGTTGCGAGAATACGCCGCGCGGCCTCCGGGTTATCCCGCGAAGGAACCGGCTTGAGCATCTGGTAGATTACGAAGCCGCCGCCCGCGAGCACCAACGCGGTGATCGCACCCCAGATGATCGTCTGGCGCCGCTTGGCCGCGCGATTGGAGTCGCCGGGAATGGGACCGTCAAAGGCGGGCTCGGCCGCCGGCAGTTCAACTTCATGGCTCAACGGACTTCCTCCACGACGAAGACCCGTCCATCAGCGCCCGGGAGCAGCTCCACCCGGTCGGCGGCGGCGGCCATCACCCCAGCGACCAGGAAGCTGTCCACGACGACCGGGACGGTCGCCTCGGAGGCGTTGCGGATCGCGAGGACCTGACCTCGCAGGTTCGCGACTTCGTAAGTCTCGACCACACGGAGTTCGAACGGCCCGACCCGTGTCGCCTGGCCTGCCCGCGCTTCGCGCCGCACGCCTTCGGGGGCCTCTCCGTTGAACATCAGCCGGAAGAGCGCCGTCACGGTTTCCATGTAGCCGCTGCGGCGTTCGGAGCGCTGGACGGTCTCCCCCGAACCGGACGAGGCCGATGCGCCCATATTCACCGTGACTGTCTGCCCCGCCACCGCAGCGGGCGAGAGGGTCGCTTGGACCGTTCGGCCTGACTGCGTGACCAGGAACAGGGTGAAGGTCCGCCCCAGGACGTCGCCGTCAAAGGCGACATAGACATCACCTGTGGCCTCCTCGGCCTCGACCATCATCTGAGGGCCGTCAGGTTCGCTGATCGAGCGCACCGAGACGATCTTGTCGCCCTCGATTGCGATGCGGGACATCTGGTCGGCCGATACAACGGCTTCGAATTGTCCGTTGCGGACCTGGACGGGATCGGCATGGGCTGGGTTGGTCGCCAGCAGCGCGGCGCAGAACGCGGCGCCCGTGAGAAGCGCACGCTTCATAGCTGTTCATCCTTGTTGGAAACTGGAGCGCGGGTGCCCTGCGCCTGGTCCTTCTCGACCGGGACAAAGCTGGCGAGACGAAGCATCGAACCGCGCTTGTTGAAGGTCAGGCCGTAGGTCGCCCGTTTGGTCTCGACGATCCGCGTGCCGTTGCTGGTTTCAAGCTCACCGACGACTTCGACGTAGAGCTTCGATGGGTCGACGAAGAAGTCGTTCGGATAGAAGGTCTGCGACGTTCGCGTGTTCTGCCGCTCCTGGCGGTCAAGGATCAGCGCCGCCTTGATCTCCTGATAGGTTTCCGGCTCGGTGATCCGCTCAAGGTTCCGCTCGAAATACCGGGCGCTCTCGGGCGTCCTGTTGAGGAACAGGTAGGTCGCATCCCGCGCCAGACGTTCGAGGTAGTCACGGTCAACGCCACCGTGCGCCGAGATCTCGACCGAGTCCGACAGGCTGGGGACCAGAACCACCTTGTTCATCGTCGCCACCGAAACCGCCATCGCGGCGTTGGCGGTGATGCTCGCGGCCAGCATAATCGACACCGCTGTCAGGCGCCGGTTCAGCACACGCGCCTGATTGTTCACGTTCATTGTTTTCATGGTCAGCCCGCCAGCTCGCGAAGATGGGAGGGCGGCGTCGCCTTCAGCCGGAAGACGTCCGAGGGCAGAAGCCAGTAGGCCGCCCATTTCAGTCGGCTGAGGGAGCTGCCCTGTTTGAACTTCCGCAGCGCCCACAGGCACGTGCCCGCCACGATGAGGCCGACCAGGAAGTTGAAAACCAGAATGCAGATCAACAGAGGAGCGACGACTACGGCCAGCTCGTCCGGAGTAAACACCAAATAGCGCTCAGGCGCGTCGAGGTGTTGCGGAATATATGTGTCTTTCATGGGCCTAACTGGTTGCCCCGAAGAACAGTGCGCCGGTTTGCAAGCTACGCGCTGTACTTGGGATTGCTGAGCTAGGGAGCGGAGCGACGTGGAACCCCTTCCGACGCCGCCCCGCCCTCATCGCTCTGAGAGTAAAGGGGGGATGCTCCCCTCTCTTAGAAAACGGCCGAAGCCAGAGCGGAGACGATCCCCGGGCCCGTGGCTGCTGTCAGCCCGATCCCCGCTGCGCCGCCGATCAGACGCCAGTCGAACTTCATCACCATGCCGACCAGGGCCACGGCGACACCGGCCACACCCGCCAGCTTGCCGAGCGAACCTTCGGTCCAGTCGGTCAGCTGAGAGACGGTCGAGTCGAACGTGTTGTCCGTGCCGGCAACGGCGGTGGCGGTCACCGCGACAGCGACGGCGCCCAGAAGCAGGGCGCGCTCGACGTTGCGGATAACCTTCGGGTCGGACAGCACAGCGGCCGAACCCAGCGTCATCACATTCCTCTTCATAGTTATAAACCTCGTTCCTAGATGAGCCGACGCGCTAGGCCGCCTCGGCCCGACCTAAAAACTCATGGTTCGGATAGCAACGCAATCCTTTTTATTGCGTTGCGCCCTGAAATCGGCGTTTTGTTGCTTTCCGATTACTTAACACGCTGCGGTCTTACTTCCGCTTCTTGCGTATTCGAAGCCGCCCGCCGCCCGCGCGACTCCGTGCGATGCGGCCCCCTCCCCGCTTTTCGCCCGTCGGCATCCGCGCCATGCGGACGCGCTTCCGCATCCGTCCGCCCTCGGCCTGCGTAATACTGCTGCGTTGCTGCGTTTCGCGCGTTCAGCCCCGCGCGTTGCGTTGTCCGGGCCGCATTCGGGGGGCGCGGTTAATGGCGGAATCTGTTACGCCGCATTGGTGCCCCGGGCGGAAGAACAGTGGTCCGGGGGGAGGACGGGATATCTTTTGGGCAACGACACCATTTCATCGGGTGGGGACGAACCCGTGCGCGAGCCGCAGGTCCTCAAAATCCCGCTCACGGCCGATCCTGTGTTCTGGAATGCAGTTGACGCAGCCAAGGCTTTTCACCGCGTCACCCAAGGTCGGCAGCTGTCGACGTTGGACCTCGTCGGTCCAGCCCTCCAGGCCCTGAAGCAGCGCACCGGCGCCATCGCGACGAAGCGTCTCGAAGCGCTCGACATCGGTTACTACTCGCGCAAGGGCACGCTGCGGCTCCCGCTGTCGACCAAGCCCTTGGCCGACGAGGTCGCTATGCACCTCATGGCCACTGATGCACGTCGCACCGGTTCGGCCCCTGGACACCGCCGGCACTATTGGAGAACCACGCGCGCCGTCGTGCTGGTCGCCCTCTACATGTACGGCCTCGCCTGCCGTGCCATTTTGATATCGACCTACGGCAAGGACGACTTCCCGCCGCCCGACCGTCCTTAACAATACCTTAAGTTGCGGCCCCTCAGTCTCTTAAAACGACCCGCCAGCCGCGTCTGTGCGGCGTTCCAGCCACGGGATGCGTCTTTTTTTGGGCATCGTGCGGACTCCGCTCCGCTTTCCGCTTGCTTCCGCTCGCCTATTTGGTGATTCTAGGGCTCCGCTGATTTGCAACTGGCGGACGAATGGCCTCTACGCTGATCCGCGGCCCCGGACCCCAGCGCCAATGAAGCCAGGCTGAGCAACCTACCCCTCTGCCTTGCGCAGATCACAGACGCCTCTGCTGCGGGGGCGGCCTAGATGAGGGGGGACTCGGCCAGATAAGTTGGGGTTACGCCGCAGCGCGCGGCCAGTAGTTTTTTGGGGGCCTTATGCCGTGGAAAGACAAGACGCCGTCGCCTGATCAGATCAAGCGTCGCGTTGCCTACTTGATTGCCGTTCGGTGTCGCCAGCAGGGCATCAAGAACATCGCCGAGAAGGCGGGCTTCAATCGAGATACAGTGAGCGCCTACGCCGATCCCAATTACGGGTCGAAAGGCGGGCCTCAGAAGTTAGACATCACCCTCGCCATTCTCGGCGCAACCGGCGACGATTTCGCCCAGGTGATGTACGCCGCTCAGAACTCGACCGATGAGGCGACCTTCTGGGCGATGATGCACTGCGTCCTGGTCGCCCAACAGCAGCTGGCCATCCGTGCGACCAATGAGGACCGCCTCGCGGGCGGCCGCCTCCTGCCACAAGCCCTCGCAGTGCCGCGCACACGCGCCACCGACCAGGTCATTTCTCACGAACCGATCTACGACGAGCCACACCGCCTCGCCATCTAACACCCGCCCGGCCCAACAAGGCCCCGCCCAGGCAACTGGAGCGGGGCCTTTTTGCGTCTGGGTTTCCGGCCTGACGCCGCCGTTCCGACCGCGCCGATCGTCAACCGCCGGAGCAGGCGGACAGAGCGAGAGGGAGAGGAGGATTCGAGAGGGGCAAGATCGATAGGGCGAGAGAAGAGAGCCCTTCCGGTCCGGTTCAACCCTTTCCGGAGACCTCCGATGACCCACGCTTCCGCTCGCCTGATCACAGGTTCGCTTTTCGACGCCCCCAGCCGGACAGATGCACTGATCGCCGCCGCTTGGGTGCTGGCCGTCGCCCTGGGCAAGGGTCGTCAACTCGACGCCCGGCTCCTCCGCACGACCCTGGAAGACACCTTCGGCGCAAGCGACGCCGAAGGGGCGTGGGACTGGAAGGACGCCTACGAGGCCTCGGAGCTGGCCCAGGTCCTTTACCTTCGCCGGCAGGCTTCCGCCCTGATTGGGCGGCGCGACGCGCCCTTCGAGATTCTCGCGGAGTTACGCGATCTTCTGGCGCTCACCCCGTCCCAGACGCGCCGGTCGGAGAACCAGGTCGCCTTCCAGCAGTTCTCCACGCCGGTCGACCTCGCCTTCGTCGCCAGCATCGCCCTCGACACCCGGTCCAGTGACGTGGTCCTCGAGCCTTCCGCCGGCACGGGCCTTCTGGCCGTGTTTGCCGAAATGGCCGGCGCGCGCGTCCACCTCAACGAGCTGGACCCGCGCCGCGCCGAGTTGCTCGACACTCTCTTTCGCGACACGCCCGTCACCCGCCTGAACGCGGAACAGATCAACGATCGCCTTCCTGCGTCGGTCCAGCCGAACCTGGTCGTGATGAACCCACCCTTCTCCGTCACGCCAGATGTCGTTGGGCGGGCTCAGGGCGCAGACTTCCGGCACATCGCCTCCGCCCTCGCCCGGCTGGCCCCCGGCGGCCGCCTTGTCACCATCACCGGCGCCGGTCTTTCCCCTGAAGCTCATCCCCAAAGGTTCGCCGCCCTTCAGCGCCGGGGCGCCACACTCGCTTTCACAATGCCGGTGGACGGTCGGGCCTATGCCCGCCACGGCACGACGATCGACACTCGCCTGACCATCTTCGACAAGGTCGCCCCGGCCGATGCGGAGCAACTGACGCAATCGGGCCCGACCGCCAGCGATTCAGCCGCGCTGCTGCAGGCGGTCTTGGACGCGCCTCGTCGTCTCGGCGCTCCCGCGCCAATCGCAATACCCCGTGCGCCCGTTCTGCGCCCAACCGCCCCCCGCGTCGCGGCTCGCCCTGCATCCGGACTGGTGACCCCGCCTTCGCCGACGTTCGCCGACGTCATCGAGCTTGACTACGCCTTGGCCAACGCCGGAGATCACCGCCCCGGCAACGACGCCGACGGGATCTACGAGACCTACGCCGTCGAAAGCATCTCCATCGCTGGCGCGAAACCCCACCCCACGCCTCTGGTGCAATCGACCGCCATGGCTGCGGTCCGCTTGCCGCGCCCGACCTACCGTCCCCACCTCCCCCGCCGTCTGGTCGACGACGGCATCCTTTCTGAGGCCCAGTTGGAGACCATCATCTATGCCGGCGAGGCGCATAGCGCGGATCTGGCCGGATCGTGGGTCGTCGACGAAACCTTCGACAACGTCAGCGCCGCGCCAGACGGCGATGAACGCGCAGTCACCTTCCGCAAGGGCTTCTTCCTCGGCGATGGAACAGGGGCCGGCAAGGGGCGTCAGCTCGCCGGAGCCATCCTCGACAACTGGCTGAAGGGCCGCCGCAAGGCCGTCTGGATTTCGAAGAACGACCCGCTCCTCGAGGACGCTCAACGCGACTGGACCGCCCTCGGCGGCCGCCGCGAGCAGATCGTTCCGCTCTCCCGCTTCAAGCAGGGCGCCCCGATCACCCTGTCTGAGGGCATCCTGTTCGTTACCTTCGGCACGCTGCGTTCCGGCGCTCGCCAGGAGAAAGCTTCGCGCCTGCAGCAGATCCTCGACTGGCTGGGACCGGACTTCGACGGCGTCGTCGCGATCGACGAGGCTCACGCTCTGGCCAACGCCGCAGGCGAAAAGGGGGCTCGTGGCGACCGCGGACCCTCCGAACAAGGCAAGGCCGGCCTCCGGCTGCAGAACGCCCTGCCCCGCGCCCGGGTCCTGTACGTCTCAGCGACCGGCGCAACGACGGTGGCCAACCTGGGCTACGCCTCCCGCCTCGGCCTCTGGGGCGGCGCGGACTTCCCCTTCCCCACGCGCGCCAGCTTCGTCACCGCGATGGAAGCCGGCGGCGTCGCCGCCATGGAGGTTCTCGCTCGCGACATGAAGGCGCTGGGTCTCTACACCTCGCGCGCCCTGTCCTACGCCGGCGTCGAATATGAGATCGTCGAGCACGCGCTGACCAGTGCTCAGATCGAGATCTACGACGCCTACGCCGATGCGTTCTCGATCATTCACAACAACCTTGAAGACGCCCTGAAAGCGACCGGCATCAGCAGCGAGGACGGCGGCGCCCTCAACGGGAACGCCAAGGGCGCGGCCAGGTCGGCGTTCGAGGGCGCGAAAGTCCGTTTCTTCAACCACCTTGTCACCGCCATGAAGGTCCCCACGCTCATCCGTTGGATCGAGAAGGATCTTGCCGAGGGTTTGGCGCCCGTCATCCAGCTCGTCAGCACCGGCGAGGCCATGACCGATCGTCGCCTGGCGGAGGTCCCCGTGTCCGAATGGCACGACCTGCAGATCGACGTCACGCCCCGCGAGTACGTGATGGACTATCTGATGCACTCCTTCCCCGTGGCCTTGTTCGAACCGTACTCGGACGAGGACGGCAACATGCGCTCGCGACCCGCCGTCGACGCCGGCGGCCAGCCCGTCCTTTGCCAGGAGGCGCTCGCCCAACGCGACGAGCTGATCGAGTATCTCGGCGCCCTGCCCCCCGTTCAGGCCGCGCTGGACCAGATCGTTCATCACTTCGGCACGGATCGCGTCGCTGAGGTCACCGGCCGGTCTCGCCGGATCGTCCGCAAGACCACCCAAGGCCAGAGCCGACTCTGTGTCGAGACTCGCCCGGGCTCCGCCAACCAGGGCGAGACCGCCGCGTTCATGGACGGCAAGAAGCCCATTCTGGTCTTTTCGGACGCGGGTGGGACCGGCCGCAGCTACCACTCGGATCTCGGTGCGGTGAATCAGGCCACACGCGCACACTACCTCCTGGAGCCAGGCTGGAGGGCTGACGCAGCCGTTCAGGGCCTCGGCCGCACCAACCGCACCAATCAGAAGCACCCGCCGATCTTCCGGCCGGTCGCCACCAATGTGAAGGGCGAGAAGCGCTTCCTCAGCACGATTGCCCGCCGCCTCGACAGCCTCGGCGCGTTGACCAAGGGCCAGCGCCAGACCGGCGGCCAGGGTCTTTTCCGGCCGGAAGACAACCTCGAGTCTGACTACGCCAAGACGGGCCTTCGTCGGCTGTATCACATGCTCTATGCCGGTCGCGTCGACGGACTGACCCTTGGCGCCTTCGAGGCCGCGACCGGTCTGTCCCTTTGCGACACGGATGGCACGCTGAAGGAGGACCTGCCCCCGATCACGCAGTTCCTGAACCGCGTCCTCGCCCTTCGTATCGACATGCAGAACAGCATCTTCGGCTATCTCGAGGAACGCATTGAGGCCGAAGTGGAAGCCGCTGTCGCCGCCGGCGTCTTCGAAGTCGGCGTAGAGACCCTGACGGCGGAACGGTTCACCGTCACCGCCCGCAAGACGATCTTCACCCACGCCGAGAGCGGGGCGGAAACCCGCCTCCTCACCGTGACCCAGGTCCAGCGCGTCCAGCCGCTGCGCCTTGCCGACGTTATGGGGATCCGCGCCGATCGCGAGGGGGTCTTCCTCATCAACCGTCAGTCCGGCCGGGCGGCGCTGGCTGTTCAGGCCCCCGCAAGGATGTTCGATGACGGCCGCGTTGAAGACCGCGTCCGCCTGTATCGTCCAATGTCTCGCGATACGGTCAGCGTCGGCGAACAGGCGGCGTCGCAATGGCAACCTGTCGAAGAGCCCGCCTTCGCTCTGGCCTGGCAGACCGAGATCGACAGCCTTCCCGAAACCATGGAGTCGACCATCAGCGTCGTCACCGGTCTCCTGCTCCCGATCTGGTCACGACTGCCCCAGGACACGACGCGGGTCTATCGCCTGCAGACGGACGACGGGGAGCGTATCATCGGCCGTATGGTCGCCGAAGCAGACCTTGGCGGCGTCTGCCGCCAGTTCGGTCTGGACGCGCCGGCTGTATCGCCAGTCGCCGGATGGGCCATGGTTCGCGATCAGGGCGTGACCCTGCAACTGGCCGAAGACGTTTCGGTCCGCCGCAGCCTGGTCATGGGCGCTCAGCGCATCGAGGTGACCGGCATCCTGCCCTCGTCCCTGCCCGCCATGAAGGCGATGGGTATGATGACCGAGATCATCAGCTATCGGACCCGTCTCTTCATTCCTTCGACCGACGCCGGCGCCGACATCCTGGCGCGACTGGTCGCTCGCTATCCGCTGGTCTCGACGATCGCCCGCCCGCGGGCCGCTTGAGGCCTTCCATGAGGTCCACCTGAACCAGGGCCTCGACGTTCAACACCCCGCCGCCTGTCGGCGGCCGTCCTGCAGGGTCGGCTGATCACGGCGCCAGTCCTTTGGGGCCTGAGAGAGCCGCATCCGCGCCTTCACGAGAGGGGGACCGGCGAAGGGTCGGGCTAGAGCGCCCTCGACGGTCCAGGCAACCGCTGGCGCGGTCCTCCACTCCGTTTCGGCCCTTCGGGTGCATGCCCGTCGCCCATCGCCTGTTCGGTCCCCGTGAAGGTCGCAGGGTGCGGCCCGGCCACAAGGAGGACTCGCCATGTTGAACCCCGATCCCCATCCCGCCCAGGACATCAGTCCTACGGCCGCGTTGCTCGACGAGCTCGCCCTGACGGGCTATCGGCCCATCGGCGATGAACAGGATCCGCGTCCACTTCCGGAAGCGGACGTTTGCCGACAGGCGCTCGCTGACGCCTTCGACGCAATCGGATGGATGCTCAACGACACGCGCCTCGAGGAGGAGACGTCCGACATCCTCTGGCAGTTCACCAACATCTTCCACCGCAAGGTCGATCGGGTCGGCCGGGTGCTCGATGACAACGAACAAGCGCAGCGCCGCTCCATGATGGAGCAGAATGGCTCGGAGGTCCGCTCAGTCGAGCTGGAGCGCCTTACGGCGGAGGGGATCAGCCTTGTCGAGCAGCGGAACGCCTTCGAATTTGTCCGCGACACCGCCGCTCAGCTGTTCGCCCAGCACACCGGGTCCGCGTGGCGGCCGGCGGCCGGCTCGATGGTCAACCGCAAGACGGTTACGTCGGCCATGATCGACAGCCGCGATTACATGAACGCCAAGGCCCGGGCTGACAACGCGGTCCTGGTCCCACAGGGCACCCTCATTGCCTTCACTGCAGGCCCAGACTTCAACGACCACGACAAGATCTTCGCCGCTCTCGATCGCGTCCGGGAAAAACACCCCGATATGATCCTGATCCACGGCGCAACACCCAAGGGCGGCGAGCGCATCGCAGCGTGCTGGGCCAATAACCGGGGCGTCACTCAGATTCCGTTCAAGCCTGACTGGAACCGCCACGACAAGGCGGCCCCGTTCAAGCGAAACGATGTGATGCTCGATCAACTGCCTGCCGGCGTCGTCGCCGGGCCCGGCAACGGCGTGACCATGAACATGGTCGACAAGGCCCGTGCGCGTGGCATCCCCGTAATGCAGCTCGCGGCCTAACCGGCTACGCCCACCGATTCTCTCAACCACCTCTGCGCGGGTGGATTCGCCCGCCATAGCGCGTGCAACTCGCTGCTTCGCCATTCGAGCGCTGCACTCCGATCAGTGCCGGAAGTATCGGCGACCATCGCGACGATCTCCGGATAGCGACGCCGCGCGATTTCCAACGCCTTGCCCATCCTCTCCGCGTCCCCGCGTCGATGGGCCGCCAGCAAATCCGTCAAAACCCACGCCGGATGCTCGTCGCCCTCGAAATGAGGTCGGCGGCGCTCGAAGGACGCGTCATCACCGGTGCGCACGTCCAGGATCGCAAGCAGATACCTCGCGCCCATGCTGTCGCGAGGCTGCTGTCGCATCACCCTGCGATAAATCCCGCGCGCCAGATCGGCGTGGCCGGTCTCCACCAGACAGCCCGCCAGCAGGGTCGCGGCCCGGAGGTACGGGCGCGCCTCCACCATGTCGAAAACATCGCGTTTCGGCGGCGCCATCACCTTCTGCCGGGCCCTGACGCGATTCCAGGCCTCGTCATGCGCAAGATGCGCCAGCGCCAGACGCACATAGGGCGCGCTGGCCAGCCGGCGGACCTCTTCCTGATCCGCGAGGACAATCAGCGCATCGGGACATCGGGGATCGATCTGCAGCGCCGCCTCGACGCCGAGGATCTCCTCCAGCGCTCGGCCGCTTACCCAGCCCCTCGGCCAGGACTTCCTGCGCCCGCAGCTGGCGTGCACCAGCATCCATCGACTCCATTTGACCTCCGATTGTTCGTCGTTCCTCCTGCCCCATCGCCCCCCGCCACGGCTAGATATCCCGCCTATCTCCGCTGGCGCGGCCGGCGGGAGAGGGGCTCGCTGCGCTCGCGCATTCCTCGGCGTTGCAGTCGGCATTGGAGGGGGGCCGCCCCCTCACACGTCAAGACGACCCCTCGCCCTGACGGGCGGGGGCGAGAAGGCCCGGTATCCCCAGCCTTCGCCGCTTCGCGCCTGCAGGCCGGGTGATCCCCCTCCGGGCCTCTCGGTCTGTGACGTGTTTCACCCCCCTAAGCGCGCGGCTTTGCCGCCCGCGCTCCGGAAACTCGCGCGGGCGTGTTTCGATTAAGTCGTTCCTGCGGTGCTGATTTGGAAAGGCCGGAGATTGTCTCTGGCGTGGGCATCGCGAGGCTTGGGAACCGTCTGCGTCCAATCAAAAACAAGGACGATGACGATGCAAATGACCCCTATTGATACCGCTTCGGCGACCGAAGTTTCCGGCACCATCCGGGTGCGCCTGGGTGCGAAGTTGAAGGTTGCGCCTGAGAACGTGCGGGCCAACAGCAAGCCCGCCCAAGACGACATCAGCGGACTGTGCGACTCCATCGCCTCCCCCGTGGGGCTGCTGAATCCTCTGGTCGGCTATGAGGAGGACGGCGTCCACTACGTCACCGCCGGGCGGCGGCGTCTGCGGTCGCTCGAACGGCTGAAGAAGGAGAAGCGTCTCCCGGCCGACATTCAGGCGCTCGGGGTCAGTTTCGTCCTGAAGCCCAAGGCCGTGGCCCTCGAAATCAGTCTGGCCGAGAACGCGCAGCGCGAGGCGATGACGGTTCAGGAAGAACTGTCGGCCTACAGCGCCCTTTCGGCCAAGGGGCTGGACGCAAGCGAGATCGCAGCGGTGACGGGTTCGACCCGCAAACGTGTCGCGCAGCTTCTGAGCCTGTCCCATGTGGCCCCCGCCGTCCTGGACGCGTTCTTCGCCGGTCGGTTCGACATCGACACCCTGCAGGCTTTCACCCTGACGGACGATCATGAGCGGCAGCTGCAGGTCTGGGGTCGCTTCGAGGGTCAGCGTCACATCAACGACTGGAATGTGCGCTCGATGCTGCTGGACAGCACTCTCGACGCGTCGGATCGGATCGCCCTCTTTGTCGGGCGGGACGCCTATGCGGCGGCGGGCGGCACGTTCGTCATCGACCTGTTTCAGGACGGGGACGACACCACGGCGGCGTGGGCTGACAGCGCTCTCGCCCACCAACTCGCCCAGGACAAGCTGAACGAAGCCGTTGAGGCGGTTCGGGCCGAGGGATGGGCCAATGTCGAGGTGGCGCAGAAGTCCTATGGCTACGAGGGCGGTCAGCGCCGGCAGTATCCGGCGCGGCGTGACGCCACCGAGGCCGAAGCGGCGCGGATGGCCGAACTTCGGGCGATCAGCAACGACCACGATATCGGCGCGTGGGATCGGGCCGTAGCCGGTGAAGAACTGCGCAAGCTCACGGAAACGCTTGAGGTCTGGACCGACGAGCAAAAGGCGGCGGGGACTGTGTTCCTGATCCTGCAACACGGCGGGAAGCTGACGATCGAGCGCGCCTACTTCCGGGCCACCGCGCAGAGCGGGGGCGGGACCGGCGAGGCGAAGGAGAAGCCCGCGTTCGGCCACGAAGGCCACCAACGGATGACCCGTATCGCTACGACCGCCGTTCGCAACGCCGTCGCCGTCAACCCGGCCGTCGCCTATGACACGATGGTCGCCCACCAAGGCTGGATGGTTCTGCGGAACCGTTCTGACCACGGCTATGCCCTGTCCTTCGCGAAGGCGGGGGCCGAACCGGCCGAGGGGATCACGGTCAAGGGGGATCGCGAATACGAGGACCTCTATGCCGCTTGGGATGAGCGTCTGCCTTCGACCTATCTGGAGTTCTTCCCCTACGTCGTCGCCCTGAGCGCGGGGGAAAAGGCCGAGCTTCTGGCGCTCTGCGTGGCCTGCCAGTTGAACGCCGTCGAGAGCCGGGCCGACTATCGGCGGCCTCGCGCGTGGGCCCAGCTGGGGCTCATCGCCGCTCACGCCAAGGTCGATATGGCCGAGCGCTGGACGCCGGATGCGGAGTTCCTCAAGGGCGCGGGCAAGAAGGCTCTGACGCAGGCGATCACCGATATGGGCATGGACGCCGAACCGTTCGCCAAGGAGAAGCGCACGGGACTGGTCGAGATCGTGGCCCGGAACGCCGCCAAACACCGCTGGACCCCGCCGATGCTGGCGACCCTGGCGGAACCGACCCTGTCACCCAGCAACAACAAGGCTGATATCGGGGCTGGACCGGCCGGGGCCGTTGATGACGATGATTTCGCGGACGACGAGTTCATCCAGGACGAGGACGCCGAAGCGGGCGCCGAGGACTGAACCTTTGCGGAGGGGGCTTCGGCCCCCTCCCCTACTCTTGTCGGAATCCCCCATGTCCCGTTGCATCCCTATCGACGACGCGCACCAGGCGACCTTGGTGTCCATCGCCCTTCGCCGTCTGAGCGTGTCGGCCGAGATCGCCCAGCATCCCGCCAAGGCCGCCGCCCTGCGTACCCTGATCGAGCGCGCCTCGTCGGCCGCCCTCGCGGAACAGCCTTCCACTGCCTTCATTGCCGCCGTTCGGGCGGACGTTCCGAGCCGACGTTTTCGGCTCGTTCCGATGGACGGCGCTGACCGCCTTGCAGCCGGTTACGCCGTCCTCGGCCTCAGCGAGGCGCAGACGCTCGCCGACGCCGCCGCCCAGGTTGGTCAGTTGATCGGGCAGACTGTGCCTCGCGCTCAACCGTTGGAACACTTGGCCGAAGCCGGGTTCCACGTCTTCCATTCGCCGGCTGGCCTCGACTAGCCCGCATCCGTCGCATCGAGCCTGGACCACTCTGGACAGGCCACCTTGGGGGTCAGCTTCGGCTGGCCCCTTTTTTTGCCCTTGTGGGCCCTGGGTTGCGCGCGACGGGGCCGGTGTGCGAAAAGGCCCGCGCTGTCAGTCCGATCCCTGCATCCCCCACCCCATGGATGCAGAGATGAAACAGAACCTTCTCGGCCGACCTTCGGCCTTCGCCATTGTCGCCTGCGCCGTATCGGCGCTCGCCTTGTCCGCCAGCGCTCACGGGCTTCGTTCTCATTCGGAGATCGAGGCGGCGGCGTTCGCGGCCGTGCGCGACGGCCCCGGGCTGGACCTCCTCACCGACCCCACGCCCACACTCGATATGCTCGCTGCGGATCCAGTGGCGCGCGCGATCCGCGCAGAGGCCGACGCCAGCCGGCTCGTCGGCCGGGCCCT
This sequence comes from Brevundimonas sp. SPF441, assembly GCF_009661015.1. NCBI lineage: Bacteria > Pseudomonadati > Pseudomonadota > Alphaproteobacteria > Caulobacterales > Caulobacteraceae > Brevundimonas > Brevundimonas sp. SPF441. Next base: position 43,302 of record NZ_WJWX01000011.1, read on the forward strand.
GCCCCATGTGCCGACCGCTCCGGACGCCGCCGCTCCGCTCGATCCCCTGATTGCCGCCAAGGTCGCCTCGACCTTCGCCGCATTCTCGGAACCCGGCGCGACGCGGCCCGCCGCGCCGGTCCAGGCGTTCAGTTTCCAGCGCTACCTGTCTCGAGCAGCTCGCGCGCCCCGGACCCGCCGCGCTTCGTCGCGATCGTCGACGCCGGCGGCTCACGTCCAGTTCGCCATCCAGGCCGCGGCCGAGCGGTCGGGCGTATCGCACGGCTATCTGTGGCGGGCGGCCAAGCGGGAATCGTCATTTGACCCCTCGGCCAGGGCGGCGACGTCCACGGCGGCGGGCCTCTATCAGTTCATCGAAACGACCTGGTTGCTCACCGTGCGTCGCCACGGCGCATCCTATGGCCTCGGTCACCTCGCCTCTCAAATCCACCTTGACCGAAACGGCGAGCCCTTCGTGAACGACCGCGTCGTGCGCCGCCAGATCCTCGCGCTGCGCTATGACGCCCAGCTTTCCGCATATCTCGCCGGCGAGTTCACGCGCGAGAACGCGAGCGCCCTGCGCTCCTACCTGCGTCGGCCGCCGCGCGACGGCGAGCTGTATATGGCCCACTTCCTCGGCTCCGGCGGAGCTGTAAGCCTCCTGCGCGCCAACGCGCATGATCCGGCCAGATCAGCGGCGGGGCTCTTCCCTCGCGCCGCCTCCGCAAACCCGAGCCTGTTCTATGCCGGCGGCCGTCCCCGCAGCGTCGCCAGCCTCAGGATGCTCCTCATCTCCAAAGGAGAGGCCGCCTAACCGCAGTTTTCAGCGGAGTCGCAAGCTCGGACGTATGTCGTTGGATTCACGGAATGCCTCTATATTGCGTCGGGCTCCGCGCGGCGCTAATGGTGATCCGCACGGGGCTGTTCGCAGTCCTCATTTTCACATGTCCAGACACCGCCCCGGCCCTTGTTTCGGGGCGTAACTCACCGCATAGTGTGGGCGAGAGGTGCTGTTCGTGTCCGACAAAACCCACGCCAATGTTGCCGCCCGCCTTCCCCAAAGCGTCATCGCTGGGCTGAAGGCTGAACGGGAAGCCCTCGGCCTGCGATCAGTGTCGGCCGTTGTCGAGCGCCGCCTACAGCGTTGTGTCGCCAACGGTTTTGCCGCCGGCATCTCGCGCCAACCTCTGTCGGGAAGCCGCGTTGACCTCGCCTTCAAGCGGCATTTCGTCGATGCCCTCAAAGAAATCGCCAAAGACCAGCAGGCCGACCTGGGCTCGTTGATCTATTCGGCCACCGCAGATCTTCGGGCGCCTTCGCGCCTCGAAGGCGTGTCCACGCGGTCACATCTCTCCGCCGACCTGAGCGGAGCGCGCGCCGCCTAGCGGCCGCATACCCCTCGCCGGGGCCTTTCCAGGACTCAAACATACCGCCGAATTGTAACTTGGCGTTAACCCATTCGGCCGCTCATTGCCCCTGTTTCCCAATTGCTGTTGGGAAAACTTGACGCGAATCGTGGGGCGCCGTCCCATGACCGCACCACCAAGCGAGTCGGAGGGGTCCAGACAAAGAAAAACCGCCGTCCCCAGAGGGAACGGCGGGCGTGCTTCAAAAAAAGCAAGGGTCTAAATTGTGCAGAACCCTTATGCGCGCTCGCTCCCCCCATCGTCAAGACAAAAACGCCCTTTGAGGGCGACGGCGAAGCTTTGCCCGAAATCCCTCCCTGAATAAGGGAGCGACCGATGCTCACGCATCATCAGGCCAGCGCGGGTGCGCGGGGCCTACGACCAGTCACGCCTGCCCATCGGCGGGCGGAGGATTACGCGCGCCAGTGGTCCGGTTTGCCGGATGGAGCGACCAAATCCAGTCTCCTCCGCCTCCTGGAGGACGTCCCTGCCCGCGCTATGGGCCTCAAACCCCGGGAACGGGCGTTCCTGCATCACCTGGTGAAGCTTCAGCCGGCGGAGTGCTTCAAACCCTCGGCGGCCTTGGCGGGGCTCGATCTGGATGCGGCTGGGCTCGCCCTCATCTCGACCTACGCCGACGCCTATCTGATGGCGGATCTCGACGTCACTTGCCGCACCTTGGCTCGCTGGCGCGAGAAAACGAGCCGCCTGGGCTGGATCAGCTTCCGGGACAGCCCCGATCGCACCCGCTACCGGATCGGCGCGGCGGACGCGCCCGAGGAGGCCTACGGCGTCGATCTCCGGCCCCTGATCGTCCGATACCGCGAACTGGAAGCCCTTCGCGACCAGGACCGCGTCGATCGCCACGAGCTGCGCACCCTGCGACGCACCCTCAGCTGCCGTTCAACACGCATTCGCAGCCTGCTTGCCGTCCTCCTCGCCAGCGAGGAACACGGCTTCGCCCAGACTGCTTTGCGCGCCATCGAGGCGGTTCGCCGCGGCAAGGATCTCGACATGGCCCGGATGGCCGTCGCCCAGGCCGACGCAGCCGTGGGACGCCTTGAAGCCCTGCTGGACCACCAGGTCTGGAGTTCTTCAGGGGTGACAGAAGAGTCCGGCGCGCCTGACAGAAACGGCGCCCAATTACTCCCTACTCAGCCTGGAAAAATTCTAATTAGTGAATCTTCTCTAGGTAGAGGGGCTCTCCGAGAGGAGTACGCGGCCTCGACGGAGCCAACACCGGCCGAAACCGACGCCCTGGACGAGGATGGCGAGGTCTTGTGGCAGTCATCCGCTACCTACGACGATGATCCTGCTGAGGATGACCAGGATAGCGTGACCGTCATCGAAATCACACCCGTCTCAACGACCCGCCGACGTCCCCGGGTCAACGCCCCGGCCATAGGCGACATCATCATCGCCCTGCCCGATATCCTCGCCCAGAAGGACTTCCCCTTCACGCGCCATCCCATGTTCCCGACCGACGAGGCCCTTGTGGTGGCCTACGGGCAGTCCGCCGCGAGCCGTGTTGGGCTGACGAAGGAAGAGATCCGCCGCCATTCCGCCGGCGACGCCGGAGTTGCCTTCGCTGTGGCGGCGCTTTTGGCCGAGTTTACGGCGGACGTCCGCAACCGGCGGGCCTACCTGCTCGGCCTGGTCGCGCGCCTCAACGATCCTCTTGTGACCGTCAATCTCTGGGCCAGCTGGAAACGTCTCGTCCGCGTATCCACACCGGACTGACTTCACTAAGATTCAACCTCCGGACGTCACACTGGCGTCCAAGTATTCGAGGGCGTGACCATGACCTTCCCCGTCGTAGAGACCTTTGCCGACTTCGACAGCCATGCGCGGCGAGCTGCGACCGCGCAGGACGCCAGTCGGGTTCTTGGCGGGCGGCCCGTCGAGTTCGCCAGCGAATACCTCTCGGGCCCGTGGCCGACGCTTGAAGGCTTCGATCAAGACGCCGCGCGCCTCGGCGTAGCCGAATTCGCCCGCCGCGTTCCTGTCATGGGCGGTTGGGTGGTCTCAGTGTCCTTTTGGCGGCCGCGCCCTGCCCTGCCCCGCGCTATGACGCCTAAACAGGCCCTGGCCGCCCTCTCCTGCCCTCCTACCGGTCCGGAAGGGCCACCGGACGCCCGTACAGCCGCTGGCGAGACCTTTGGTCCCTCCGGTCGCCTGTATCGCTCCCTGGCGGCGCTTCGGCGCTCCAACGCCGCCGCGCTTGCCGCTGGCGTCATCCGGATCAGGCCGCTCGACGAGCGCTGGACGTTCGACATCCGTTTTACGCCGGCTCCGCCCGTCTCCAAGTCCGCTCGCCCGGGCAAGACGACCGTTCCGGCCGCATCGGCAACCCCTTCCTCGATCGTCCCGCCTATCTCGGACCTCGGCGCCAACGAGGTTCACGATCCCCTTGGCACTGACGTGGTCTTGGTTGACGATGAGGGCGACGGGATTCGCGTCAGGGCTTCTGCCTAGCCTAGACCACTCTAGACCACTCTAGACCTGTCTAGACTGGTCCGTGGCCTCCGGGGTTGTCCGTGCCATCCGTCGCCCGCCGTGTGGTCCGTGTTCTCCGTTGTTTGCCGTGCCCTCCGGGCCGTCCGTGCCCTCCGGGTTATCCGTCACCTCCGTGACTTCCGTCGCGTCCGTCGCGTCCGTCGCGTCCGTGGTGTCCGTCTTGTCCGTGGGGGCCGTGTGGTGTAGGGTCTCCGGATGCCACGGCGCGTCCGTGCTCACCGGACGCTCGGGAGGGAGCCTCATGCCGAACATCATCTTCGCCAACACCAAGGGCGGCAGTGGAAAGACCACGGCCGCTTTGACCCTGACCTCGGAGCTTCTCGCCGCAGGAGCCCACGTGGCGCTCCTGGAAGGCGATCCGAACCGTCCGCTGGCGCGCTGGGCCGAACGCCGGGGCGCGCCGGTTATCGACGGACCAAAGACTCGAGTGGGCAGCGCGGCCGACGCCGCCGTCGCGATCCGCGAAGCAGCCGGCGACAGCAAGCTGCTGGTCATCACCACGGACAATGATGACGAGGCCGTCCTTGACTGGCTTCAGGCCGCGCAGGGCTGGGGAACCTTCGTCATTGCCGATCCGGAGGGGAGCCCGAACCAATGGCTCGCCCAGGTCATCTCCCAAGCCCATCTGGTTCTTGTGCCGTTCGCGCCCACGACGTTGGACGCCAATCAGGTCGCTCGCACCATCCGGCAGATCAATCAGACGGAACGGATCTCCAGCAAAGCCATCCCGCACCGGATCGTCATCACCCGGGCGAACCCCGGCGCCGTCATGACCCGCGACGAACGGGACATCCGCAAGTCGCTCCTGGAGAACGCCTTGCCGTTGATGGACGTCTCCCTGGCCGACCGGCCTGCTTTCCGGGGCATGTTCAAACACGATGCCCTGCTGAGCGAGTTGACCCCCGACCAGGTGGGCGGTCTGCCGCAGGCGCGCAGCAATGCCGCCGCCTTCGCGGAAGAAATCATCGAAATCCTCCGCCAGCCCGCCGCACAGAAAGCCGCATGATGACCAAGTCCAGCGACGCATTCGGATTCGAGGCGATCGGCGAGGAGCGCAAGGGCCTCGATCTGTCGGATTTCACGCGCTCGCCAGGGGCGCCGATCGACAGGCCTGCGGCCGAGGCCGCCCGGGAAGTCGCCGACGCGGCCGGGTTTCAGTCGCGCGGCAAACCTGCATCGCCGCGCCGCGCGGGGCAGGGGAGGGCCAACCCTCCCGGAAAGGTCAAGATCAGCGATCTGATAGGCCGGCCCGATGTCCCCGACGAACCTCGCGCCCAGCTGAACATGATGGCCCCGGCGAGCCTTATCGTGCGGTTCAAGAAGATCGAGCACGAACGGGGCGTCAGGGCGTGGGAAGTGCTGAAGGCCGCCTTGGACGCGCTCGAAGGGCCTGAGCAGTGAGGGACCGCCTTCACCAGCTCAACGACCACGAACTGTCTGAGGTTCTGGCCGCCCTCGCGGCCTGGCAGTTTCCGGGCGGTTTCACCGACGAACAGCTTCAGGAAATCGCTACTGACGGCGGACGCTACGCCCGAATGGACACGCGCGGCCTTCAGGCCATCATCGACCGGCTCAACCGCGAGGGTGAACCGGTCCAGTCTCGGCCGGCATAACCGGCTGTCCCGGTCGGAGGTAGTGATGGACAAGCGGCGCATCGCTGCCGAACTGCACAATCTCTTTGGCGACGACCTGGACAGCCGGTTATCGGCGGCCAAGGTCGCGAACAATCTTTGCGCCCGTAGCCCTCTCGTAAATCGCGCCTCCGCGACGGAAGCCGCATTTGCGCGGATGTGGGATTACGAAGCCAGTGGGCTTGTTGAGAACTGTCCTGGCCCCCGTGGAGGCGCTGGTTGGAAGCTCACGTCCAAGGGCACGGCGCTGCTAATGACCCGCGCATCAACCCCACATGCCGGATAGCCCTAAAGTCGGTTGAGAGACCGGCCGCAGGGCCGCCGCGTTTCCACGCCCATGACGTCGCTCGTGAAGTCGCCCTGCCGGCGATAGGCGCTCGGGCGGGCGAAGGAGCCCGCCCAGAGGCCCAGACGCGCCTCACAGGCCCGCATGGCGCTGCTGCGGTAGTTTCCCACGAAGAAGGGAACGGCCAGCCCTCTGGACGTCAGCCAGTCCGCCAGATCCACGCCCCGCACCGTGCAGCGCACGACGGCCCGGTCCTCATGGTTCAGCGCCCGGGCCGGGTTCCAGTCGCGGTAGTCGCAACGCACCTGGTCGCGCCCGATGTAGGTCCGGAGCGCCTCGGCGACATGCTCTCCGCACAGGAACGCCTGGCCATTGCGCAGGCACTGTTGCCGGATCTCGGGCGCGTCCACGCCCCACAGCCGTAGCCGATCATTGCCGATCGCCAAGGTGTCGCCGTCGACGACGCGGGCCCGGCCGACATAGGTCGCGCGCCTTTCCGTAGCGGCCGCGGCGCTGGCCAGGGCGATGGAGAAGCCGACCGCGATCGTGGCGGCCCAGAAGACGACGGGGAGATTGCGCATTATCGGGTCTCGGTGATTTCAGGCAGGGCAGGGGAGCGGGCTTCAGGCGTTGGAAGGACGACGAGGGCGGTCAGCAGGACCCCCACCATCCATGTCGCGGCCGCGAACCAGACGATGCGCTTGCGGCGCTTGGACGCCGCGCTGCGCTGGCGCCCTTCAATGGCGTCGTGGATCCAGCTGAGGTAGCCCAACACGCCGGCGGAAAAAAACGACAGGCACGCCAGCGTCAGGACCGTGGAGGCGCCCAGGAGCGGGGGGACGATCACCGCTGCGCCAGAGATCAGCGCCACCCGCAACAGGAATCGGGAAAGGCGCTGAATGGCCCCTGACTGGCCCACCAGGCCCGCCCTGACCCTCGGCGGAATGATCCGCCGCCAACCCAGGTGATCGCGCCCTGAGCGGCTTCCCCAGGGCCCGGCATCGCCTTCGGCCTGCAGCTGTCTCTTTCCGAACATCAGCCGCCCCACACCGGGGGCAAAGCGACGGATCTCGGGCGCGAGGCGCGGAGTATCTCGAGCTTCGTCGGAAGCGGCATGGGTCCGCGCTCGAGGAGAACCTCGCAGATCATCTCCATGAACCTGAGCTTGCCGAACGCCAGCTGGCCGGCCGCGCCGACCGCTGTCGTCGACGGCGAGACGTCGAGGGTCGCCGCCAGTTGCCGCAGTTCGTAGATGTGCAGAAGGCTGAGCAGATCGGACACGCCCGGCTTGCCGATCGTCGCCGGCATCGCCAGCGCCGGCACAATACCGGGCTTCGCCACCCGGAAGCCCACATGAAGGGGCAGGCAGCCTCGCAGCTCACCCACGGCCGCCGGCGTCGAGAGAACCCAGATTTCCGCCAGATACGCCTTGGCGGCCGTCACCAGATGGACCAGGGCGCTCCGATCGGAGGCCGCGTTCCAGAAGAAGATCCCGCAGATCCGGCCATCCTCGATCACCGCGAGGTCTACCTTGCCCCCACACGGCAGACGCAGGTCCCGCATCGTCCTGCAGTGGGGCCGTTCATTCTCCAGCCAGACATAGGCCGCATCGATCAGATAGCCGGTCATGCGGCCACGCTCCGGTGAACCGCTTCCCGTTCCAGGTCGAACGCATCGAGCGCTTCTTGTTTCGCGCGGCCGAGGATCTCGCGGATCGAGCCATCCGCCTCGAGCAGATGCACCACCCTGTGACCCAGGGGCCCGCGCGCGATGACGCCCGCCTGCAGGAACCCCAGAACCGTAGTCCCTTCACGCCAGGCGAACACAAGACCGCCGTCCGACGCACCCAGCGCCGACGGCAAGCGCAGCAGATGTTCCGGGGTCATCCCGTGGAACGACGCCCTCCGGACAAACTCCATGATGAACGCATGGCCCAGCCGGATGGCCTTGGCGATGTCGTCTCCCGTCACGACGTGCGTCGGCTCGACGATTAGCCCCGAAAGCTTGTCATACCAGGGCTGGCAGAGCCCCAGCTCCTCATCATCGAAGATCATTGGGTTCTCCAAGTCGGTCTCTCCTGTGTGATCAGATCTGTTTCGCCCCGGCCGCGAGCCGGCCCCGGGCAGCGCTCCCCGAAAATCGAAGGGCGGGCCGCGGCGGCCGCAACGGCTTCGCCGTCCTCCGCTGCGCTGCGGTCCTGCGGATGCGTCCCCCGCTCGGAGCCCGCCCGATTGGTTTCGGGTCGCCCGGGGATCGGCCCCGCGCGCGAGGAGGCTTCCAAATGAAGGATCGCAAGAGTCCCGCCGACCGGATCACCGCCAGCATCATCGAGCAGCTGGAACAGGGCGTTCGGCCCTGGACCAAGCCGTGGGCGTCCAAGGCCGGCGGATCCGTCGCACTGCCGTTGCGCGCCAACGGCGAGCCCTATCAGGGCATCAATGTCGTCATGCTCTGGCTTCGCGGAGCCACGGAGGGCTACTCCGGCTCCCGATGGATGACCTACCGCCAGGCCGCCGCCCTCGGCGGGCAGGTCCGCGCGGGCGAGAAGTCCACCCTCGTCGTCTATTACGGCCAGTCCCAGGCCAAGGGAGAACCCGATCCGTCCGCCGGCGACGCAGACGCCCGCAGCTTCCGTTTCCTGAAGGGCTATCCCGTCTTCAACGTCGAACAGATCGACGGCCTTGACGCCGAGTTCTACCCCACACCGGTCCCCGCCCAGGAACCCGATGCGGCCGCCGAACAGGCCCGCATCGCCTCGGTCGAAGAGTTCCTCGCCGCAACCGGCGCCCAGATCAGCTGGTCCGGCGATCAGGCCTACTACGCCCCGGGCCCGGACCACATCCGCCTCCCCGAACGCCACCTGTTCCGCGACATCGAGCAGGCCTACGCCACGGCCGCGCATGAGCTGATCCACTGGACCGGCGCCAAGCACCGGCAAGACCGCACGTTCGGCTCCAAATTCGGCGATCCCGCTTACGCCCGCGAGGAGCTGGTGGCTGAGCTTGGAAGCGCCTTCCTCGGCGCCCACCTCGGCTTGCGGCCCGACCACATCGAGAACCATGCGGCCTACCTCGACCACTGGCTGAAGGTCCTGCGCACCGACAGCCGCGCCATTCTTCGCGCCGCGTCCCAGGCCCAGGCCGCAACCGATTACCTTCTGGCCATCGCTGGACGCGCGGTCGCCCCTGTCACGGAGGATCTCGCAGAGGCCGCGTGACGGCCTTTCCCTACCCTCTTCGTGTTCAAAAGGCGGCACGCCGGCGGCCCTCCGTCGGCGTGTTTCCTGTCGGCGTTTTCCGCAAGGAGAGCGTCTGCCCCATACCCGACACGACATCGATGGGCTCGACGATCTCCTCCACCAGTGTCTCTCGGCCGAACAGTTCCGCCAGGCCGCGCCAGTTGCGGCCATAGGCGACGCTCACGCGGTATCGACCTGGCCTTAACAGTATTTCGGTATGCCCATCTCCAGCGACAAAACCGGTCGCGACAGGACTTCCGTCTTCCCATCGCCGAACCCTAACGACTGCGCGGGTCTCGCCGCCGGCGCCTCGCACCACGAAGGGCTCGTGGCCCGCGGAATAGTCGTTCGGCTCGTGAAGATTGACCGTACCACTCGTCGGGAAGGCCTCCTGTGGCCCTAGCTCGACGACCGCCGGCACATCGGCCAACCCGAAGTCGATCGTGCGCCACCAATTCTTGGCGCCGAGCGCGAGAGTTGCTCCAGCCGAGAGCAGAATCGCAACGCCCGCGAGGATTTGCCTATCGATCACCCGGCGTCGCCCTTTATGACGCATCTGACGCGGGGTCGCATCGCCGAACGCCTTCCGCAAACGCTCGGCCCGGGCCTCCCGGAACCACTCTCTGTCCTCAACGCCCACTGACTTGCTCCTCTCTCACGAAGAGCCAGCCGTTCACCTGCAGGACCTCGCCGGTGTCCATGCACGTCGCCTCGAACGTCCCGTCCAGATCGGCGTCTGCAGCATGGGCGAGATCTAGATCCACACCCGTCGAGAAGAAGTCTCCGCGACAGTCATGGCCGCGCTCGGCGGCCAGCTGCGCGGGCGATCTCGGGGCGGCGCTCACAGCACCGCCCCTTCGATCGCTGCGCGCCCCTTGGAGGGAGGGGGGACAGAGGCGCGCGCGATTTGAGGTTTTCCGGCTTCGACGGGCGAGACCGGCGACGCCGGCGCGAGGGTCAGACTGACGCTATGCCCGGCGAAGAACTTCAGCAGCTCCTCGCCGCTGATGATCCGGACGTCGCCGCACTGGCGTTGCATCTGGCGCAGTCGCTCGGGCGTCCGTCCCGTATGGACGAACAGCCCTCGCGCCTTGCGCCTTTGGCAGACGGCGTCGAAGGCCCAGACGTGATCTTCCTTGATGTAGGCCTTGTAACGCTTGGCCTGGATGAGCCAGCGTTCGCCGTTCAGCGTGAACTGGCCGTCGATTCCGCCGTCCCCGGAGTAGGAGGTTCCCCGGATGATGTTGATGCCGCGCCGGGCCAACTCCGAGAGGATCATGTCCTCGAACCGGTAGGGGCACACCTTGCGCAGGTAGCCGAAGACGCGCCCCGGGTTTTCCAGCGGCGCCATCGAGCGGATGAGCTTCAGGTCGTCCCAGGAACGGCGCTCGTTGTAGGCGTGCTGTTTTTGCGCCTTCGTCTGTTTCGGTCGTTGCAAGAAACCGATGAAGATCGCGAACAGGAAAAACCCCGCCAGATAGGGCAGGGCGGGTTGCATCGCGGTCCAAAGGGCACCGGCGATGTCGATGTTTTTAGTGGCTTCGAGAGCCGCGTTTTCACTCATGTCCTGCATCCTGGGGTTGGGGATGCAGGGATCGGACTGACAGCCCGACTGTTTTGCCACGATTTTCCGGCGAAGTCTTTAACGGCGAGGGTTAAATTCGGGCGTCTCCCCGCCGAGGCGGGGGCGGGCTCTACTCGTCGCTGCGCTCCTCACCGAACCTCGCCAAGGGGCGAGTTTCGTCCCGTCCGGGTGACGATCCCTGACGCGGGATGCTGGACAGCGTTACACCCCGTGTGCAGTCTCCCCGAGACCAAAGGAGAGCACATTGGAACGACTTCCGACCCCTCTGAAGATCGTAACGGTCGCTTTGGCCGTGCCGCTTTTCGCATTCGCGATGTGCGCCATCGCCGTTTTCGCGGTGAAGCTCTTCGGCCTTATGCCCGTATCGGTGGCCGCGCTCTTGCTCTTGCTTGTCGGACCTTCGACCTACGGCTTTCTGGTACGCGCCCAGGAACGCAGAAAGCCCTTCGTGCGGTACGATACCAAGCGCTAGGACTCCGCCGTCCGTCTGGGCATTTCGCCGAGTTCGTCAACCAAACTGCGATCTGTCAACCACGGCTCGGTTTGTAAACCGGGCCACTTTCACGGTTCGTTCCGTTCCTATGTCGTGAACAGGACACCGCCTGTCCCTCGGCCCTGCTCCTCGAGACCGGAAGGTGCGGACCCCAGATCGCTAGCGGCCCGGGCCCGGTCGCCGCCAACCGCTGCGCAGTCCTCCACTCCGTTCCGGCCCTCCGGGTGCGGCTCAGACCCTACCCGCTACGCGTTCGGTCACGCACTGATCCCGGTGCTGTCTGGAGGCCCCATGTCCGACTTCGACCCCAAATCCCTCGACAACAACACCCGCCGGATGCTCGACGTCTCAACGGCTCACATCTCCCAGGAGACCTGTGACGCCGCCACCGCCAAGGCAATCAGCTGGGCGAACACCGGCCCGACCGAGTTCGGTTTCATCGTCTACGTTCACCAGGAACGCGACGACGAGACCCACAACGACCTCTGGGCCGTCATCGAGTTCGCCCGCGCTTGGGGCTTCGACTACGTCATGTTCGACCGAGACGCTCCGCACCTCCCCGAAGGCGCCGCTCTACCGGTCTTTGACTGGTGACCACGCGCGCGGCCGCTGGACACGACCGGTGGCCGCGTGTGACCATCCTGAAACGGAGCCCTTCATGACGCGCATGACCTCGCCCCTCTTTCCGATGACCTTCGCCGCCATGGCGATCGGCCTTATCGCCTCCCTCCTGATCGCCTTTACGCCGGTCATTCATTCCGGCCTTCCGCTGGCGATCGTCGCCGGCGGCCTCATGCTGGCGCTGATGACCGCCGGGATCGCCATCGACCGGCGCCGGGCTATGCCCGCCGCCGTTCTGGTCCGGACCAGGTCTTAGGCCTCGACCACGTCCGCGAACGCCCTGCAGTCGTCCAGCAGATCGCGGGCGACGGCCGCGCAGTCAACGAGCGACGGCCTACCGGCATCCTTCGCCATGTCGTCCAGTTCGTGCCTCGCATAGCGGGGACTTAGGGCCGCGACGACGGCCTGCGTCCGGTCGTTTCGCACCTTCAGCCCCGCGCCGGTCGCCGCCTTCAGACCACGCATCAGGTCATGCCTGATCTCGCGCCGGTTCTGATCGTCCGTCCAGCCGTTTGCAATCAGGGCGGCCTTCAGCGCCAGCTCGATGGCGCAGCACAGCATCTGCGCGCGCGGGGCCCACGCCTCCGGCTCAGGCCCTTCGGAGCCGGCGCGCAGGAAGCCCTGCGCATTTTCCAGAAACACCGGCACCAGGTGGGCGTCCGCCGATCGCTGCCGCATCGTCTATCGCCCCCTTACGTCCGCTGACACCCGCACCAGGTCCTCGCCCATCATCTCGAGCACGATCCGCTCCTTCTCATTGGTCGGCCGGATGATGATCCCGAAGGTGAACGGTCGCTCCACGAACGCGGCTGGGCTCAGCAGCGAACGCACGTGTTCGATCTTGTCCGGATCCATCGGCATCCACCATTCCGGCATCTCATTACCCACGCTTGTTTCGCCCTTCTCGCGCACGTTGCGATTCCAGTAACACCGCTCGGCTTATGTTCAACTCACAGTGGCGGGGGAGAGCCGCGTGTTTGTCGTGATAGCCGCTTCAGGTATCGGGATCGCCGCCTCTGGCTGGGCGGCGCTGCGCTGGCGCGCCCGCCGTGCTGCAGAAGCGCCTGTTCACGAGGAACTATGCCGCCTCATGCTCGCCGCGGCAAAGCCCGCCTTGCGGGCGTCGCCCACGGTGACGCACGGGCGCACGGTCGACGGGGCCTGGATCATCCCCGAAGGCTTCCCGCATGACTTCGTCACGGGATGGGAGGAGGTCCGCCACTATCTCGGCACCACATGCGGCGGCGAAGGCCTCGCTCGCCGCCGGAGACGACTCCGCCGGGCCTGCCGCGCAGTCCGGCGCGACCTCGACCCGGCGCAACGCGATCGCCTACGGACGATCTGCGAGACCTATGGCGGCTAGGCCGCGTCCGGCCGCTCGAATTCTCTCGCGACCTTCAGCAGCAACGCCCGGTTCGGCGCCGGCATACGCGAGAAGCTCTCCGCCAGCTCGTGGCTTCCCTTGATGGCGCCGAAGCCCGCCTGGGGGCTTGCCGCCTCTACACCGTGCACCGGGAAGACATCCCCCGGATGGAAGTCCAGGACGCCCGCGATCCGGTGCAGCATCGAGGCCGAAATCCTGTTCGCGCCTTTCTCGTATTTCTGAATCTGCTGGAAGGTCACCTTCACCGCCTTGCCCAGGGACTGCTGGTTCATCCCGGCGCGGAGCCGATACGCCTTCACCGCCAGCCCGACATGCACATCCACGGGGTCCGGACCTTCGTCTTCCACCTTGCCGCTCATCTCAATCTCCAACGGATTACCACAACCCCCACTGGCATATTCGCTCACAGGTTCACTGTCACGGGGGAGGGCGCGGATCGACGAACCCACTCCCTCCGCCCCGGCCCTTCCGCAGAGACCGCCCGGGCTTCGGACGGACGGCCCCTGCGCAAAAGGGGGGCGAACCCCCCTCCCTTAGTGGACGCTCTCGATGGCCGACAGCACCCGGTGGAACTGGTGGAACACCCGCTCGCTCGGAGGAGTGGCGGTCCAGTCCGCCCACGCCTGCAGCTTCTGTTTCCGGCTCAGCTTCTCCCAGCCTGCGGCCAGTTGCTGCGCATGATCGATCATCTGTTCGACGATGACCTGGTGACGGTTGGCGGTTTGGATCGAAACGGTTTGCATGGCGAAGCCTCCATTGAAGCCGCCCCCAACGGGCGACGATGAAGCCTTCGGGGCACGGTGGGCCCCGGCCAGTCACCGGAGCGACGGCTCTTGCCGGCGCGGAGGGGAACGGCGAAGCCGTTGACGGGCAGGGTGCCGTGACACGATGCGTAATCGACGCGCGTGGGGCCTGTGGCCGCGACTAGCGGCCACTCGATCCGGGTAGAGAGCGCAGCGAACGGACCGGGAACCGGCGGGGCCGCGTCCTCGCCGTTCAGGGGCGGATGCCCATCACCGATCTCTGGGCCAGCCACTCATTGACCAGCACAGACCCCGTCGGACGCCCTTCGTACAGGGCATAGGCTCATGGTGACGACGATGGATCGCTGTCCTCTTCGACGGCTTCGTCGCTTCGAATGCCTTTGCTGAAGGCCGAGGCGGGGAGGGGGTGGGCGTCTGGCTCTGGGCCCGTCCCCGGGCGTCTTGGGGGCGTCGGAGTTGGGCGCGTTCGGGGGCGCGTCATTGTGGAAGCATCGGGACGTTGATGGACCAAGGGCGGCCTGTCCAACAGACTTCAGCGCGTTTTCCGCTCACCTGAAGGATGGGTTCCCCCGGCTGGGCGGGTAGCCGCAATGGATCACTCTTAACCTACGACGGGTCGGGTTCTTACCGAAGGCAACCCCGCTGCGCGGGGCGAGCCTGGCGGACCCTCACGGCGCTGCGCGCCTCGGCCTTCCGCGCTGCGCTTGTGCAGGCCGGTTTCCACCAGTCTCGGCCTTCGGACGTCCCCTTATCCCCGTCGCTGACGGTCTCGTGATCGCGGCAGTGCCCGCGAGCCGGTCGGGAAATCCCGGCCGGTGAGAAAAAGGAAAACGACGATGCTGAACCAAGTTGAACTGATCGGCCGCCTGGGCAACGACCCGGAGTTCCGCACCCTGAACAGCGGCGACCGCGTGTGCAACATCCGGCTGGCCACGACCGAGACCTGGAAGAACGATGCCGGCGAGCGCAAGGAGCGCACCACCTGGCACACCGTCGAGGTCTTTGGCAAAGGCAAGGTCAACGCGATCGAGAAGTGCCTGCGCAAGGGTTCGCTGGTCCACATCATCGGCCAGCTGCGCTACGACGAGTACGAGAAGGACGGCGTCAAGCAGGTCCGCGCCAAGATCAACCTGAGCGGCCCGAAGCACCAGGTCCTCTTCCTGGACAAGAAGCCGACCGAACAAGCCGAAGACGAGCCCGGCTCGCAAGGCTGATCCGCCAGCAGCGGCCCCCCGGGAAACCGGGGGGCCTTTTGGTTTGCGAAACCACAGCAGCCTGGAGGCTCACATGTTCGATAGCATCCAAAGCACCCCACCCTGGGACGAGGTCCAGCCCCGGCCGGACCATCCGGGACCCTTCGCGGTGATGCACCGGCCCCACGGCCGGCTCAACATCGAGACCCGCTTCTACGGTCCGTTCGACAGCTTCGACGAGGCCTATGACGCGATGGACTCGATCCCCGCTCTCGGGTTCGCCGTCGAGCTGCCGGGCGTGAAGTGGATCGTGCCGCTGGAGCGTCTGCCGTGAGCAGCCGGCGGCCCGAGGGGGACACTGGTCCCTGGTTCAGAAACACGTATGAGTGCCCGTGCGGCACGGAATGGAGCGACGAATGGTCATGCGCCTGCGACGACGACTGTCCCGACTGCGGGACCACCTGTTCACCTTCGGACAGCGAGGAGGCCGACTGATCGGCCGCGGGCTGGCCTTGGCGTCCGGCGTCTTCCGTCCGGACCATCCCAAGGTCACCGAGGAGCGCCTGAAACTCGGCGCCAACGGTTGCCAGACGGCGGCTCTCACGCTGGCCGTGGCGGTGTTCGTCACGCCCCAGCTGAACGCGGCCTTCGTGGTCACGCCAGCGTGGATCATCTCAAGCGGCATCGGCGTTATGTTGCTGATCGTGGCGGCCCATGCTCTTTTGGGCTATATTCCCAATCCACAGACGCCCCAGAAGGAGGATCGTCCATGATTGAAGTTGGTCTCTTCGGTGTCGGCCTCGCCGCTGGCGCGGTCATCGCCTGGTTCGTGAAGCCGCTTGTTGCTGGCTTTGTCGCCGGTCTTCAGGCCTCGGCCACGCAGCCGACCATCCCGGCCGAGTAGATTTCTCGCACCGCCATTCGAGGCCCCGCCGTTCCCCGGCGGGGCCTTTTTCGTTTTATCCGCTCAGCGCTGGCTCTCGCCGCCTGCGAAAGCCGTCCGCGCGAAGCGCGGTCGCTTTCTGTGCGCTCGGCCTAGCTGGACGCGGTCCTTGCCGTCTAAGGTCGCTCTATGCCCGCTCGCGGGCATAGAGCGGTCGTCTCACTTCCCCCCGACGTCGACCGCTCCAGAGATCCTGACGGCGTTCTCCTGCTTTCCGCCGTTGGGGTCTCTGTAAGGGGAGGGGGCGCGCGGTTCTGTCCCATCCTACCGTGAGGGCTCCGCCGGTTATCCCGTCAACGGCTAAAGCCGTTCCCCTCGCGCCGCCGAAGGCGGCGCTTCGGTGACGGGCCGGCACCTCACGTTCGGATTGCTCCATCACCGCCCAGCCCGGGCGGTCTTCACTGGAGGATCCCATGACTGCCGTTTCCATCGAAACCATTCAGCCAGACCCCGCCGTCATCTTCGATGACGCGACCGCTGCGCTCGATGAGAATTTCGACGATCATACCGATTTCACAGGGGACGATGACGACATCGACGACGTCCCCGCGCAGCGGGGTCGCTCGCGGGAGCCTTCGTACATCGATCTCCGCGATGCCGCCGTGTTGCGCATGGCGCCCGATCTCCCGGCCGACCAGGCCGGATTGGACACTGTGGCGCGCGAAGCGTTCGAGGCCTTCCACGCGGCCGTCGTCATAGGCGACGAGGCCGCCATGATGGCCGCCAGCATTCGCTACGATGCGGTTGTCTGGAAACTGAACGGCGGCGCCTTCTTCGCCTGCGAGGCAGGCAACGAGGCGGTTTCACCCCGCCTGCGGGCACGCCTTGCCGCCGCGCCGGGTGCTGTCCCCCTGTGGGGCCAGTCCGGAGAGTTCCTGGTCGATCATGCCGGCATCAGGGCGATCGTCATCGCCCGGGGCGGTCCTTCGTCCCTGCAGGTCGAATTCCGCGCCGTGTCCGCCACCGGTCCATTCATCTCCAACACGGGTTATCGGTCCCTGTGCGGCTGCCGGCCGATTTACGAGACGACCATGGATGAGGCCGCCCGAATCTGGATCAGCCAGATCCTGACCGAGAAGAAGGGCCGGGAGTTCATCGGCCCCCAATACCGTGATCGCGACTTCCTCGCGGCTTTCCCCTGGGCCGAGGCCGGCGAAGCGGCCTCTCCGGCCCAATACCAGGAGCCGACCGGGCAGTTCGCCTTCGGCTTCTAGCCCGGGCGGGTCGCGGGGGGCGCGACCCGCTTCGTCGTCCCCTTGTCCAGCTGCAGCCCTGTTGCGATCTGAGGGGGCCATACATCGCGAGCCCCTTCATGTCCCCGACCCATACCCTCACCGCAGACGACTACGGCGTGCTGGCCAACGCGGATGCGGCGGCCGACGGCCGCTGTCGCATCAGCCCTTCGGCCAGCCCTGAAGGGCGCGAGGCCACCAAGGCGGCCCTGCGCCACCTCCATCGCCTAGCCGATGAGGGTTATCTTGCGGAGATCCCCGTGCCGCATCGTCCGGACTACCCGGACTTCGCCCTGACCGAGACGGGACGGACGGCGCTGGCCGCTCGCACGGCAGGTTCCGCAGCAGACTGATCGGATTCGGCATCTGTCGGCCCGGCCCATCGTTCGTGGGCGCCCACACTCGGCGGCAAGGGACGCTTCGCTCTGAAGCCCTTGCCGCCTTCGTGAGCCCACTACCGCCAGGCTCCGGCCGCCAGCGACGCGGCTTCAAAAGGAGCCTCCCATGTCTGCAGCACAGGCTACCCTGCCCGGGTTGTTCGCCACCTCGGCGCAAAGCGCCCTTGTGGCCTCGATGTCCCCTGACGAGGCCATTGGCTTCGTCGCCTGTTCCATCATGTCGGTCGCCCAGGCCTGCGGTTGCGATCCTGTCGCCAACACCGTCGATCGCAAGCTGCAGAACGACATTCGCTTCCGCTCGGCCATGAGCCAGGCCGTAGGCCTGTCGCTCGCCCTCGATGATCGGGCCCGGAAGCTGGCCAGCGACCGTTGCGCCTTCCTCACCAAGCATCTGCGCGATCGCGGCGCCGGCGGCATTGCGGGCAAACTTGCCCGCGCCGCCTATCTTCTCGGCCGCGCAGCGCAGGCGGTCGAAGAGACGGCCGACATGACCGAGGCCCTCGCGCTACTGGATGAGGCGATCGTGCTTCATGCGATCATCCACCAGCAAGATGTCGCCGTCGCCCGCGCCCGCCACCAGCTCGGCATCCTCAACCGGGCGCAGCCCGGTCGTCGCCTTCACTAGGCGGGCGCTGTTCCGCATCCTGCGGACCGGCGCTAGTCGCGCGGGTCTGTCTTGTCTCAGGTTGCGCCATGTCCAATCTGAGACTTGAGACGGAGTCACCCATGATCGGCTATGCCCGCGCGCTTCGCCGCGGCCCCGCTCTTATCGCCCAGCGCGAGCGGCTGGTCGCCGCCGGCGTCCGCGAGGTCCATGAGGACCTTCGCGGCGGGGCCACGGTCCTTCGGCCAGCGCTGGACCGCGCGATAGCGGCGCTTTCGCCCGGCGGCGTTCTCTACGTCACCGCACTGGACCGCTTCGGGCGGGACCATCGGCAGATCTTCGATCTGGCCGTCAGGCTGCAGGAAACGAGCCTGCACCTGGTCGCGCTCGATGACGGTATCGACACCCGGCATGACGGCGGGGCGTTCTTCCGTTTCGCCGCCATGATGCTCGCCCACGAGGCCCGGGCTGCAGAGGATCGCCGCGCAGAGCGCGAGATCCTCGACGCTCCGCGTCCGCCCGGTCCCAAGCACGCAATCACCGACGCGGCATGGGCAGAGGTGTCACCCTTGCTCGCGACGGGAACCATCACCGTCGAACAAGCCGCCGATCGGCTCGGCGTTGGCCGGGCCACCGTCTACCGTCGCCTTGGCCGGAATGAGAACGGGACGTGAACAAACGCTTGCGTTCGCGCTGTCGAGTCCTCTAGACCGTCCGCTGGCAGGGGCGCTTAGGCCAGCGACGTCAGGACCGTGGGACGCAAGAACCCAGACCGCTACACCCGTGAGGACTGGCGCGCTGTCTGCGGCACAGTCGACTCGATGCGGACCAAACGCTGGCGGGTCACCGTCGTGTGCAACCGCTGCCACCTCAACATGGGCGTCGATCTTCGCGTCATGGCCTTCCTCCTCGGCGGGGAGGGCGTCCTGTGGAACCGACACCCGCACTGCCGGCGGGTCGGTTGCGAGGGCCGGGTGACCTTCTGGGCCCAACCGCCCGAGGTCTACACCGCCTTTCCTCTCCGGGCTGAATGGCCCGTTCGCGAATAGCGAAACCGCTCATTCCAGCATCGCACGGGTCCAGGCGCGGCCGCCGCGATCAATCACGCCCAAAGAGGTCGGGGACATCGTCCCCGCAACGGCTCCGCCGTCCTCCACTTCGTTGCGGCCCTCCGGGTGCAGGTCCTCCTTACCCCCGACAGGCAAGGGGCGTGATCGCGGCAAGCCCGCGGGCCAGCTGGATCCCCCGGCTGGAAGCTGGAGACCTTCATGAATCTCGCTGACTTGCACGACCAGGCCGCCTTGGCCTCCGTCTCGTCTGATCTCCTCGATAAGGCTGCATCCGCCGGCGTTGAAGCCATGGCCTCCGTCCTGGCTGACGCCATGAGCTGGACGTCCGGCGATTTCCTGCCCTGCCAAAGCGCGGCCCTCGAGGACGGCGCGCGCGTGATCGCCGGCGCGCTCGCGCGCATGGCGATCGAGAACGGCCTGCTTCCCGAGGAACCCTCGGCCGTCGCCGACCCCGTCCCGGTCGATCCGGCTGTCTTGTTCAACTGCTGCACTGACGGCGCCGAGCCGCACTGGCGAGAGTTCACTGTGCTGCAGATCGGCGGCTGTCGCATGGACCCCGACGACGACGGTGTCGTCGACGGCGGCCAGGACCGCGCCAGCACCGAATTCTACACCGTGTACGGCATCAACGCTGACGGTGAAGCGCTCGCCATCACCGACCTTCCCAATGCCGACCTCGACCAGGCCAAGGCTGTCGCGGACACCCTTTCGGGCCTGTCCGGTCTGTCTGTCGAGCTGCATTGCGCCCTGACCCAGGAGATCACCCAATGAGCCTCATCACCTTCCTCGATCGCATCGCCGGCATGAAGACCGGCGAAGAGCTTGACGGCCATATGTCCGGCGCCGACGCCGTGGACACGCTGTCCTATCTCATCATCGAGGCCCGGGCGCTGCGCGCCTCGGCCTCCGCCGCCGAGCTCAGCGCCGACGGTCTCACGGTGCTTCGCACCCTGCGCGACCTCGTCGATGAAGCCCTGTTGACGCACATCTACCAGGACGAGAGCGAGATCCCGGCGGACTGTGGCTACGTCCTCGCCCGGGATGAGGCAGACGCGATCCTGGACCTTCACCCATCCGGGTGACGGCGACGGCCGCGCCTTACGGCGGGCGGTTCGCTCCGCTCGCCGCATCGGCCTGCCTACCGTGAAGTCAGGGGGCGTTCCCGGGCTTGGCGACCAGCTGGCCTTCGGCCTCGCGGTCGCTTGCGCCTGGTCACGTCCGACAGGTGCTGCCGGCGACGGCCTCGCTGCGCGCGTCGCTCCCTATGGGTCGCGACGACGGCCTGCCGGACAGAGAGAGGGGCGGCGGGGTCGGCCGATCCTGATGCAAGGGCACCGCCGGTTATCCCGTCAACGGCTTCGCCGTTCCCCTCTGACCGGCCGGACGGCCGAGTCCTCGGTGACGGGCCGGCACCTCGCAACGGATAGGGCGCGCCCCGCCCATTCCGGGCGGCTCACCGAGGAGAACCCGATGACCCACGCCACACTGTGCGAGCTTATGCGCCAGCACGAATTGGACTTCACCGCTCCGGCCGACTGCGCTCCTGCTGCGCGCCCGCTAGCGCGGCCGCGGCTGCTGATCCTCGCCTGTTCCTCGTCCAAGGCTGAAGGCGAAGACCTCTCGGCGCGGGACCGCTACACCGGGCCGCTCTGGCAAACCCTCAAAGCTACCGACCCCGACGGGTCCCTGGCGCACGTCGCGTTCCTTTCCGCCCGCTACGGCTTCGGGCACTCCCGGGATCCTCTGCCCCACTACAACACCCTGCTCACGGCCAAGACCGCCGACGCGATGATCCAGCGCGGGCTGGCGGGGTACTATCCCAACTATGACCTCACGTTCCGCACCCAGGGCGCGCGCGATCGGCACCTTGCCTGCCGCGAGCGGCTGCGGACCGCCGGCGGCGTCATCGCTCGTCTCGTCCGCGAAGCGGGTTGCGCCTTTGAGGACGTCGCCATCTGCGGCGGCAAGGAGTACGTCCGGGTCGGGCAGTCCTATGTCGCTGAGATGACCGATCACGGGTTCATCGCGGCCAGCGCGCCCGTGACCGTCATCAACGACCAGATCGGCTACATGCGCGCCAAACTCCGGCGCTGGCTGTGTGAGCCCTGAGAACGGCCGCTGCGGGGCGTGGGGCCGCGCTGGGGGCGCGACGCGGTCAACGAGGCTTTCCCGGCCATGCCGCCCGCAGCGTGGGCTCCAGGTGCGGCTTAGGGGGCAGGGCGGCGGGCACTGGCTATCGTCGGTCAAACAGGACAACGGAGCGCTTCTCGGTCGCTCCCGTGGTTTCCGGCCTGCGGGTTCCGCGATCAATCACGCCCAAGAGGGGCGGGGTCGCCGGTCGCTCAACGGCTACGCCGTCCTCCACTCCGTTCCGGCCCTTCGGGTGCGCTTCCGGCTCAAACCCCGCCTGGCAAGGGGCGTGATCGCGGGACACCCGCGAGCCAGCCGGATCACCTGGCTGGGAGCTGGAGAAACAAGATGCCCCCTCCCGATATGTCAATCATCGCACAACAGCTGCAGATGCAGCGCGCCTCCATCATCGCCGCATTCCAGAGCCTGTCGGGCACCGAGCGCATGGCGCAGGCCAACAGCTACGCCGCAGCCGAGGCCGCTGGCGAGGCGGTCTTCCACCCCTTCCACCTGTGCTTCGACGGCGCGCGGGGCCCGGTCCAATGACCGGCGCTTCGCTGCGTCCCGTCAAATGGCACTTTGACGATTCCCCGATCTGGGACGGCTTCGCCCACGGCACAACCTGGAACGGTTGGGCCGACATCAGCATCACGCCCGCCGTTCAGACCGAAGTCGCCATCTGGCTCGACGGCGAGTCCGACAGCGTCGACGAATGGCGCGCGCTGCAGCCCGGTCCGGATGGCCTGGTTGACCTTTCCGGCGGCCACACCCCGAACATCGACGAGGACGCCACCGCGTGCGCCGCGTTGGGGCGTGCCCTTGAGCTGTTGACCGGTCTGGTCGCCTCGCTCTCCGCCCGGTTCGTCGAGCGTCTGAAGGAGACGCTGACGACCGAACAGTGGGCCGAAATGCTCCGGCGCAATGCCGAGGCGTGGGACAGCCCATTCGACACCTGTGCGTCGCACGATTTCTGCGACTCGAACATGGTCATGGCGGCGGCCTTCCTCGACGTCGTCGGTCACGAGCCGAGCGGGTCCTACGAGACCCACTACGATCCCGCCAAGGGCTACCATGTCGCGGACGACCCGGCCGAAGAGGCCCGGGCCGACGCGAACATGTGGTTCTGGAATGAGGCCTGGTGCATCGCCAAGGGCGATCACCTGATGGACATCCAGCTGGCCGATCGGCTTGAGGCCGAGGCTCACGCCGCCTGGAAGATCCTGCCCTGGTGACATTCGTCTCCGGCCTGTTGCGCCGGCGACGGCCGCGCCGTGCGGCGGGCGGTTCGCTCCGCTCGCCGCCTCGGCCTGCCTACAGATAGACCGGGGGCGCTCCCGGGCTTGGCGACCAGCTGGCCTTCGGCCTCGCGGTCGCTTGCGCCTGGTCACGTCTGACGGGTGCGGCGGGCGACGGCCTCGCTGCGCGCGTCGCTCCCTATGGGTCGCGACGACGGCCTGCCCGCACCGGAAAGTTTACTGCGCACGTCGTTTTCGCATCGTGTCACGGGAGCCCGGAAGTCAACGGCTGCGCCGTTCCCCTCCGCCGGCGGCCAAGAGGCCGCCGCTCCGGTGACTGCCGAGCGCCACCCGTGTCCCGAAGCTCCATCGCCGATCGCTGGGATCGGCCAAAAAGGAGCATCGACATGAACACCGTCACGATCAACGGTTTCCCCAAATGGCAATGCCTGGTCGGCAGCGTCACTCAGTTCTCGGTCATCACCTGGGCCGCCACGGAGTTGGCCGCCCGCCAACAGGTCGCGGCCTGGCAAGAGGTTCCGCTGCATTGGGTCACCGCTCAGCAAGTGGCGGCGTTCTAAGATGGCCCGCCGTTCCTCAACCCCGCCCGGCGTCTCGGAGTTGGCGTTGCCCTTCACCGGGTTCTTGCCCCGCGAGACCGTCTCGCCGAACCACGACCACTGCGGATCACTCAGCGATACCGACTTGCTGGGTCGGCTTCTTCGCCACAACGGCGGCCTCGGGGCCGCCTACATCATCATCGACGAGTTCGGCTCAGCGGCGGCGGCAACGTCCGCCACCGTAGGCGACTTCACCCATCGAACCGGCCTCGACGCGGCGGTTCATCAGGATCTGCAGCTTGCCTCGGAGTTGGGCGCCCGAATGGCGCGGGCCGGGATCGAGGACCGTTGCGTCCTAAGCTCCTGGTCCGTCCTGAACGAATACCTGCGCGCGCGGCTGGCCCATGCCAAGATCGAGCAGTTCCGGGTTCTGTTCCTCGACAACAAGAACCGCCTGATCCGCGACGAGCTGCTGGGGGCGGGCACGATCAATCACGCGCCGGTCTACCCACGGGAGGTTATACGGCGCGCCTTGGAGCTTGGCTGCGCCGCGCTGATTCTGGTCCACAACCATCCCTCGGGCGATCCCACCCCGTCGCGGGCTGACATCGACATCACCAAGTCCCTCATCGAGATCGGCAAGCTCATGGGCATCGCCGTCCATGACCACGTCATCGTAGCGAGCGAGAGCTGCGTCAGTTTCCGGTCCAAAGGCCTCATCTGATCGAGGGGGCTTCGGCCCCCTTTTTGTGCGCGATCGGTCGGTGCGACGCCGACCGCGGCGCTTCGCGCGCGGTGACCCGGCGACGGACAGGGCAGGGACCGTTCCCGGGCTTGGCGACCAGCTGGCCTTCGGCCTCGCGGTCGCTTGCGCCTGGTCACGTCCGACAGGTGCGCCGGCGACGGCCTCGCTGCGCGCGCCGCTCCCTATGGGTCGCGACGACGGCCTGCCGGAATGAAAGGGGGGCGACCGTCATCTTGGCATCGTGACACGGGAGCCCGGAAGTCAACGGCTACGCCGTTCGCCCTCCGCGTCGGCCGAGTGGGCCGCCGCTCCGGTGACTGCCGAGCGCCACCCGTGGCCCGAGCCTCGGAAGCCGATCGTTGGGATCGGGATTCGAGGAGATCATCATGACCAGTCCACTCATCGAGGCCATGGAGGCGTGGAAGGCCGAGGCCGCAGGCAATCAGCATTCCTTCTTCGAGGCCGATACCCCGGTGATGGTGGCATACGGCGGCGGCGTCGACAGCACCGCGATGCTGATAGAGCTGATCGAGACCGGCATCCGCATCGACATTGTCCTGTTTGCTGACACAGGCAGCGAGAAGCCCACCACCTATGCCTTCATCGAACTCTTCGCCAAATGGCTCGCTGATCGCGGCGTGACGCTAATCACCGTCCGCTATCAGCCCAAGAACTACAAAAACTTCCCTCCCTACCGCTCTCTCGATGAGAACTGCCTGACCAACGGCACTTTGCCGTCGATCTCTTTCGGGTTCTCCAGCTGCTCCCAGAAGTGGAAGATCGAGCCTCAGAACAAATGGACCGAACAGTGGGAGCCTGCCGTCACTGCCTGGGCGAACGGGGGCAAGGTCATCAAGCTGATTGGCTACGACTGCTCCCCAGCCGACGCCAAGCGCTACGCGCACCGCGAAGGCTATGTCGATCCCCGCTACGTCTACGGCTACCCGCTTCGCGTGCTGGGCTGGCATCGCTGCGATTGCGAAGAGCGGATCCGTCGTGCAGGCCTTCCCGTTCCCCCGAAGAGCGCCTGCTTCATGTGCGGCGCCATGAAGACGTGGGAGGTCCACACCCTGCCTGTCGAACAGCTGCGCAGGATCGTGTTGATGGAAGCCCGCGCCGCGCCCCGGCTTCAGAAGATCGAGGGGCTATGGCGCAACGGCGTCAAGGGGACTCGCGGCGGCGAGAAAAAGCCGGGCCGCATCACAGACTATATCCGCGAACAGGGGCTTCTATCGTCGGAAGCGATCGACGAGATCACCGCGATGGCGCCGCAAGCCCTCGTCCGCTTCCAGGACGCAGAATCCGGCGTGCCTGTCACAGAGCGCGCCGACCTCGGCCAATGGCTAACCCTGTTCGACAAGCGTGACGCCGGCGTCTTCGACGTCTCTCCGTCATCTCGGCTGTTTGCCGAAACCCCTCATCCACGCGCGGCCTGATCTCAGGCGCCGACCGCTGCCTGACGGCGCGGTGACCCGCGACGGATAGAACAGGGGGCGTTCCCGGGCTTGGCGACCAGCTGGCCTTCGGCCTCGCGGTCGCTTGCGCCTGGTCACGTCGGACAGGTGTGCCGGCGACGGCCTCGCTTCGCGCGCCGCTCCCTATGGGTCGCGACGACGGCCTGCCGGAATGAAAAAGAAACGCGCACGTCTTGTTCGCATCGTTTCACAGGAGCCCGGAAGTCAACGGCTGCGCCGTTCGCCCTTCGCGTCGGCCGAGTGGGCCGCCGCTCCGGTGACTGCCGGGCGCCCACCTGTGCCCCGAAGCTCCATAGCCGGTCGCTGGGACCGGCCAACGATGGAGACCACGATGCAAGCGATCGAAGCCCTTCCCGAAGTCACCGCCCCTCCCGTCATCATCGCCGAGGCTCCCGCGGCCGAGTTGCCGCGCGACGAAATTGGCGACCGCCTGATCGCCGAAGGACTGGCTCACAATAGCTTCCTGCTGGATCTGAACCACGCCCTCACCGTCCCCCACGACTGGACCCTCCCGGCGCCGTGGAATCTCCCTTCTCGCCTGTTCCGCTTCCCGATCGAGGTCAGCGAGTATCAGGAGGGCGGGCGGCGGCTGGGCCTCATGCACCCGGCCCTGGTCGATCATCCCTTCGTCAAACACGTCAGCCAGGTCATGGGCATGGCCATCCCCGCCGGTGGCGCTCCGAACCCCTACGGCTACACCAAAACCGGCCTCGGCATGTGGTGGCACGCCGTCGATCTGATCTCGGCGGGTCGCTGGCAAGATGCCCTCGACACCCGCCAGTTCACCACTGACGCCCATCTACTGCAGGCCGTGACCTTCTCCCTGAGCTGCGGCCGGGAGGAGGGCGACGCCCTCACCCCCGCTGAGGCCCGCCACATCTTCGATGTGCTGGGCGTTGCCTGTCCCGTCGATCCGAACGCCATCCTCTGCCGCTTCCCCCGGCCGGGGTCCGTCACGGCAGACGACAAGGTGGAGCGCTGGCCCGTGAACACGGGCTGCGATGCGCCAGGCGATACCGCGTGGGCCATCGTCATCGGACTTGAGACCGGATGGTTCGCCAAGGACCGCAGCGGCCACCTGCAGTGGACGCGCCTCGGCCGGGACCGACACCAAGCCGGACCGTCCGCCACCTTCATCGAACAATCGTCGGGGCAGGGGGCCTTCGCCTTCTGACACCGACACCGATCCGACCTGTTGCCTGAGCGGGCGATGGGTCGGGCTACCGGGGCACGACGGCGGCGGCCTGTGGCCGTCGCCGCGACTTCGGCTGTCCGCGTCCGGATCATCGTCAGCACACGCTGCGCCCTGACGGGCTTGCTGATCGTGTGCCCGCTAGTCGCGGGCACTTTCCCGCGCACGTCGTTTTCGCATCGTGTCACGGGAGCCCGGAAGTCAACGGCTTCGCCGTTCCCCTCCGCCGCGGCCGAGGCCGCGCCTCCGGTGACTGCCGAGCGCCACCCGTGCCCCGAAGCTTCATCGCCGGTCGCTGGGATCGGCTTCATGGAGAACAGTCATGCAAACGATCGAACAAGTTCAAGCCGCCTGGGCCGCTCTGGACCGTCAGGCTCAAATCGAGGCCTGGGACGCCTTCACCCGCTCGATCGACTACGGAGATCAAGGTCATGATCCGTTCTACCTGGTCCTGCAGCCCATGTGGGATGCGGGCACCTTCCCCTTTGAGGACGAGGATATCCGGGACTCGATCGAGGAGCTGCAGCACACCAGCGCAGCGGACGAGTGGTTCGATGCCATGATCCTGGCCAACGATCCCAGCGACAACGCCTTCTGGGATCGCTTCGATCCGGCGGCGGCGGACGCCATGATGGGCTGCCCCTTCTAATCGAGGGGGCTTCGGCCCCCTTTTTGTGCGCGACCCACAAGCGGGGCGCCGACCGCAGCGCTGCGCGCGCGGTGACCCGGCGAAGGCGAGGGCGGGGGCGTTCCCGGGCTTGGCGACCGGCTGGCCTTCGGCCTCGCGGTCGCTTGCGCCTGGTCACGTCCGACAGGTGCGCCGGCGACGGCCTCGCTACGCGCGCCGCTCCCTATGGGTCGCGACGACGGCCTGCCGGACTGAGAGAGAGCGCGCGCGTCTTCCCATCCTGTCACAGGAGCCCAGCCGTCAACGGCTTCGCCGTTTCCCTTCGATCGCGACCAAGGCCGCGCTCTCCGGTGACTGCCGGGCACCCACCTGTGCCCGTCTGGTTCATCGCGCCTCGCCCCGGGGCCGACTAAAGGAGAACGCCATGACCCAACGTCACATCGTCCGTGAGACCTACCAGTTCAGCACCGCCTTCCTCGCCGAGGCGCGTGAGCATTTCGGGCGTGCGTGGGACAGCATCTATCCCGCTCATGCCGTCATTCGGCAGGTTCGCGTCTGGACCATCCTCGGTCCCCGTTGGGTCGATGCAGAAACTGTCTGCCAGACATGGCGGACGGCTGATGCGGGATTGACCGCTTACGCCGAAGACAAGGTCGCCACGGATCGCCGGTTCCGCTTCCGGCTCTGGTTGAACCGACCGGCCCTCGTGGACGAGATGTGGGCACGGGCTCGCTACGCTACCCCGGCGTCGTTCCGGCACACCGTCGATGTCACCGCCAGCGTTCGAATTTATTGGGATCCCGCGCATCGGACCTGGACCATTAGCCAAGTCCGCCGGGGGAACCATTCAATGCGCCTCGCCAGCAGCTTCGACAGCGCCTTCACGATCGCCGACGAGATGATCGTCTAGGGGGCCTCGGCCCCCTTTTTCGCGCGCACAACGGGTGCGGCGCCGACCGCAGCGCTTCGCGCGCGGTAACCCGGCGACGGATAGGGCGGGGGCGCTCCCGGGCTTGGCGACCAGCTGGCCTTCGGCCTCGCGGTCGCTTGCGCCTGGTCACGTCCGACAAGTGCGCCGGCGACGGCCTCGCTGCGCGCGCCGCTCCCTATGGGTCGCGACGACGGCCTGCCGGACTGAGAGAGAGCGCGCACGTCTCCTCCGCATCGTGTCACGGGAGCCCGAAAGTCAACGGCTGCGCCGTTCCCCTGCGCGTCGGCCGAGGCCGCCGCTCCGGTGACTGCCGGGCGCCCACCCGTGCCCCGAGGCTCCATAGCCGGTCGCTGGGACCGGCCCCATGGAGATCCATCATGTCCGAATCCGCCACGACCCAATCGGCCCCGGCCGGGCTCACGAGCACCGAACGGTACTACGGCCCCGGCGATGCGAACGGGCGCTACCTCGTCCTGGTCGTCGATGAGATCGTGGGCGAGGAAGAAGCCTACCGCACCTCGGATCTCGCGGTCGCCGCCGCCGAGTTTGACCGCTGCCAGGCGCAGCACCCCTATGTCACGGCGGTGTCGATCTACGACACCGTCGAGGCCGAGACCCGGAAGCTCTGGCAACGCGACCCGGACCTGACCCCGCAGACGGCCTTGGCTCGCTGTCCCTACTGATCCCCGGGGGCTTCGGCCCCCTTTTTGTGCGCGCTCCGTTGGTGTGGCGCCGACCGCTGCCTGACGGCGCGGTGACCCGGCGACGGACAGGGCAGGGGGCGCTCCCGGGCTTGGCGACCAGCTGGCCTTCGGCCTCGCGGTCGCTTGCGCCTGGTCACGTTCGACAAGTGCTGCCGGCGACGGCCTCGCTGCGCGCGCCGCTCCCTACGGGTCGCGACGACGGCCTGCCGGATGGTCAGGTTGCGGGCGCTCTGGGCGGGCCGATCGCTGGCCTTCGGCCTCGCGATCATTACCGCCTGTCGCGTCAGCGTCTCAGCGGGGCGCCGACCGCAGCGCTTCGCGCGCGGTGACCCGGCGACGGATAGGGCAGGGTGCGCTCCCGGGCTTGGCGACCAGCTGGCCTTCGGCCTCGCGGTCGCTTGCGCCTGGTCGCGTCGGATTACCTCTTTCCCCCTTGGGGGGCTCCGCCCCCGGTCGTCCCTCAAGGCGACCGCCAAGGCGGCTTAGGCGGCGGTGTCCCCGCCCTTCGGCTCCGCCTGCAGGGCGGGTGATCCCCCTCCGCCGCCACGACCTTGATCTCCTTCCTCCCCCGTCCGCGGTGCGGCTTTGCCGCCCACGCTTCGGAAAAGCGCGGGCGCCTTCCATCACGATTTCTGGCCCAGTGCGAACCCTTCGCCCGCCGTGTCTGTGGCCGAAAGGAGTAGTCATGACCCCGATCACATTGCGGGACCTGCCCCGCCGCCAGCGCGCGCGCATCTATGCCGTGGCGCTGGGTGAAACGTCCGCCGACTTCGCCCTGGCGGAAGCGCTGGCCGCGTCGGCCAAGACGGGCCTCGGCGCTGCTGACCGTCACCGCCTCGCCGGGGATGCTGTGCGATATGCGCTGGCCTGTCACGGCCTGCACGATACGACGGCGGCCTGCATTGCGGTCACCGCCCTGGCTCGCGGGGTGATCCCTCGGCCGCTTGCGGTCCTGCGGCAGGCGCGCCGGGAGCAGCGGCGGATCGAGCGGGCGACCCGGCCCCATCTCGCGCTTCGGCTGCTACTGTCCTCGCCCGCCGAGGCGGACCAGATGCGGGGGGCGATGTGAGCCCGGTTTCCGATTTGCCAGCGGGCTGGCTTTACCTCGAACAGCGCCGCGTCGTGGTCGATCCGAGCCGTGGGGTCGTGGCCACTGTCAACGGGACCACGGCCGATGGCGTGATGCTCGCTGGCGCCCAGCGGCTGTTCGCCGCTCTGGTCGCCCTGGAGCAATCCGCCGGCGCGGTCGCCGAGGATATCAGCTCGCGCAGGCTCGCCGTGGATCCGGCTTTGGTCGCGGCGTTGGGCGAGGCGCGTTGCGCCGCCGCCCAGGCCTTGCGGCTGGCTGGCGAACCGACGGAGCATTGACGGTGTCGCAGCTCGCCCTGTTCACGGCTTCGGATGCGCCGCCTTCGGCGTCGCCCGAGGTCCGCTATCTCTTCCTTGCGCCCGTCCTTTACGTCTCCCCGGTCATGACGATCGGGCGGCATGAGTGGGCCTATGTCATCTACGACGACCCGCATTGGGGGGTGCTGGCTGACTATGTCTGGCGCCGTTCCGGCGCGGAGTGGGCGCGGTCGCGGGCGTGGCCCAGCTACGACGGCGACCGGTCGGACGGCGGGCTTCCGCTGACCTGCCGCCGACTGTGGGAGCGTGAATCGGAAGCCCGCGCCGCGCACGGTCTGGCCTAGGAGCGCCGTCATGCAGTTCGTTCGCAAACAGCGCCACGGCCCCCGCGTCATCACCCCCCGCCAGTTGTCGGCCTATGAGCGCAGCTGTCGCGCGAAGCGCGAAAAGCTGCCCTTGCTGGCTCCGCTCATCGCGGAGGCTCAGCTTCCGGCCGAGGAGGAGATGGCCCGTCGTCAGGCGGGCGATATCGTCTGGGAGCAGAGCGCGCGGGATGCTCATGCCGCCAAGTGGCGGGAGGTCCGGACACGGCTATTCGCCCTGCCGGACCATGCCCGCGCGGCGGTGCTGGCCCGGTACAATTCGAGCCGATGGTTTCCCCGCAATCCGGGGCTTCTGGCCTCTCTGATCTGGGACACGCTGAAGGGTGTCGCGGTGCCCGCATCCACCCTTGTCCCGATGCCTGCGGCGGAACGTCTCTCCGCCGTGGCCGCTCTCAATGATCGCGCACGCGCGGGGGACACCAACACCCGCTGCCGGCGGGCCTATTCCCCCGGGGCGATGGCCTTCCTTGCGCCGGGCTTCGTGCCCGATGAGGAATACGAACGGCCGCAGGTCTATCTACATGTCAGCCGGGGTCGCTGGTGTTTGCTCTGGGATGGCGTTGCCGACTTCGTCGGCTTCACTCACAACATCGATCCATCCGGCGAGCGCCGGTGCGGGGTGTTCTCGGCGCTGGGCACGCCCTTCCGGTTCGAGGTCTTCTATCTGAGCCACCAGGACGATGGCGACGCGGTCGCCCCGTGGAACAGTGACCTTTCGCGCCGCGTGGTCTGGGTCGGCTGCGCCGATGAAATAGCGGACCTGTCGCAGGCGACTTTCGAGAGCGGATGGACGCCATAGGCGTCTGTTCCGGCAGGGGGCGCGCGGCGTGTTTTCGGTTGCGCCTTCGGCGCGGGATTGAACCGAAAACGCCGAGGCGTTCTGCGACGCCTCGCGGGCCTTTGGGCGGCTGCGCTGCGCGCGAGCTGTTGCCCATTCGGCCCTGATCGCCAGCGCTGTTTTTTCGCGTCGGGCTGCGCCCGCTTTGGCTTGTCCAGGGCGGGCCCTTTTCTGTGCTCGGTGCGCGGGTCGGCGTGGATTTGTTGCGCCTGCGGCGCGGGGGACGGTGGCCATGGCGGGGGCCATGAGGTCGATGCCTAGAGGCGCGGGGCGCCTTTCTTCCGGCCCGGGGTCGCTGCGCGGCCGCCGGGAGGACCCTCTCGGATACGCACGTGCGTCTACGACTCCGTTTTTGATCCGCTGACGGTTCGCCTTTGCCCTGGCCCTGACGGGCGACGGGAGGCGAACCGCCTCTGGCGGATCTGGCGAGCCGCTGTTCGCGGGTCTTTGCTCGGCCGAAGGCGGCCTCGGTCGAGGTGTTCTCGATCTGGTCGGTGATGCCGAATTGGGTCTGTGCCTAGAGGGTCGGGAGGCCTTTCTCGGAGTCCCAAACCAGTCACGTGAGTGAGGAGTGGCCCCTGGGGGGGCCTGTTGAAGAAACCTCCCTGTGGGAGGTGCACACCTTACGCACACCTGCGGTTCTTCTAAGTATCGGTTTTTGCAGGCGAAACGGCGGGCGCAACCGGGTGTCACTAGTGCCCCCACTTCGGGGATTTGCCGGTTTCCCTCGCTGAAACAACGTGCTACGGGAGGGGTACTAGTGCCGCCATAATCCCAGATCGCCAATGCCAACCAACCTCCCTCGCATCACAGCCTATGTCTCAAAAGAGGCCCAGCAACGGCTTCGCACGCTGGCGAAAACCCGTGGTCTGTCGCAAAGCCAAGTGATCGAGGAGCTAATCAACACCGCGCACCAGGATCGGCGCGACTGGATCGCCCAGCAGGCTGGTCACCAGACGATGCTGACCCTCGCGCTCCTGACAGCCTTGGCCAAGCGCACCCTCAACGAGGAGGAGCTGGCGAAGGTGAGACAGATGGGAGGCCAGGCTGGGGCGCTCCTTTTTGGTCCCCTTGGGAAGCGTCCATTCGACGTCGATGCGCCGCCGCCGGAAGATGATCGCCTCGTGGCCCTTTTCGCGGCGCTGTCAGAGTAGTATCAAGCGCCACCCCTTCCGACGCCGCCCCGCTCTTGTCGCCTAACCCAATCGGGAAGTGACAATGAGCCGACCCTCCAAGGGCAACCTCTCCGCCTGGCTTCGTGGTGGACAGACCATCGGGCATACCTTCGACATGATCCGCGAGGTTCTCGCGCGCATCGTGATCGTCCTCATTCTGTGGGGAGCCGTCTGCGTCATCTGCGTGAACCTCCGCGCTTCGGATGATGAGCAGAGCTATGGGACCCTCGCCCTTATGGCGAACGTCCTCGAATGGGTTGGTCCGCCAGCACCCCAACTCATCAGCGTGCCCACACCCGGACGTGGACCCCGCCCGTACCCTGTTGGCGAAGTCGAGCAGCTCAGCTGGGTCGCGCCCCACGCCTACGGCTACTTCCATCATGCCAAGCTGGGCTTCGCTCTTTGGATTATGGGCGCGGCGCTGACCGGGATCGCCACGGCCTATTGGTACACGCGAGCGGGCAAGGAGAAGCTGAAGACCCGGCAAATCCGAGGACAGCAGGTTGTTCGCGCACCTCAGCTTGCGCACGAGATCACCCTATTCAATCAGGAGCAGGCCAAGGCGAAGAACCGGCCCGACCACCTCCCGGCGAACCTCGTTGGCATCCCGTACCCGATGGACGCCGAGCAGGAACACACCCTCATCACCGGCAGTCCGGGCGCGGGTAAGTCGGTCGCCATGCACCGTCTTATTCGGTCCGTCCGCGCGCGCGGAGATCGCGGCGTCGTCTACGACCCGGAGCTGGAATACATCGCCCAGCACTACAACCCCGAGACCGACCTCATCCTCAACCCCTTTGACGAACGGTCGCCCGCCTGGTCGCCGTTCCACGACGCCACAGATCACGTCGAATGGGATCGTCTCGCCCACGGCCTGTTCAAGGACCCCAAGAGCGGCGACCCCTATTGGAGCAACGTCGCCCGGTCGCTGTTCTCTTGGACCTGTTTCACTCTGAAAGAGCGCGACCCCAACGTCAGCCTCGATACGGCGCTGAACATGCTGTTCGGTTCGACGAAGCGGCTGGAACGTCTCCTCGTCGGCACCCCAGCCCACAAGCACATCAGCGGCGGCGCGGGACCCCGGGTATCGTCGATTGAGTCCGTGCTGGTCGAGGGCGTGACGCCACTCGTCTACCTCCTCGGAAAGGGCGAGCCCTTCTCCATCCGCCGCTGGGTCAATCAGGAACGTCGGACCCCCGGGCTTCTCTTCCTGTCCGCACCTGAGACCCATGCCGACACCCTTCGGCCGCTTCTCGGTTTCTGGTCCGAGATCGTCATCAGCGCCCTGTTGTCGCGGAACGCGGAGGGTATCGCGCCGCATCCGACGTGGCTGTTCCTGGACGAGTTCCCCTCGCTTGGCCGTATCGACAAGCTGGCCGACGGCCCCCAGCGCCTTCGCAAGTATGGCGGCGCCATGGTCTTCGGGATGCAGCAGGTCTCGCAGATCCAGGAGATCTACGGGAAGGAGAAGGCCAGCACCATCATGGGTCAGTGCCTCAATAAGCTGATCCTGCGGTGCAGCGATTTTCAGACCGCACAGATCATGAGCGAAACGATCGGCGAGCGCGTCATGCACCGCGTCTCGGAGAACACCTCCTATGGCGCGAACAGCATTCGCGACGGCGTCGGCATCGCGCCGCGCGAAGAGAAGGAGCCGGTTTACCTCCCCACGGACCTGATGAACCTGCCGTCGCTGCAGGGCGTCATTCGGATGAGCAACAAGCGCGCCGGACGGCCATTCCCTATCGCTCCGGTCGCCTTCAGCTTCGACGCCAGTCCCCGGATCGCGGACCCCTATGTTCCGCGCACTGGACCTGACCCCATCCGCGAGTTCATTGCGCGCGCGCGGGGCGAGCGGCCGGACGATCCGGCTGAAGGCACTGCAGCTGCGCCCGCAGCCGCCGCCGGCGGCCCGGTCCTCGTGGCGGTCGATGG
This sequence comes from Brevundimonas sp. SPF441, assembly GCF_009661015.1. NCBI lineage: Bacteria > Pseudomonadati > Pseudomonadota > Alphaproteobacteria > Caulobacterales > Caulobacteraceae > Brevundimonas > Brevundimonas sp. SPF441. The sequence continues at coordinate 77,924 of NZ_WJWX01000011.1, forward strand.
CGACCTCGTCGTCGACGGCGAGGCGGACGAGGCAGTCAACGAGAACGACCTGGTCGCGGATCCCGGCGCGTTGCCGACAGAGAAGGGCAGGGCAATCTCCCTCGCTCGCGCCGAGGCCGCCCGGGAGGAGGCCGCCCGCGAGAACGAACAGAAGCAACAGCGCGAGCTGTTCGACGGGGACCGGCCTACCCCAGAGCCGCGTCCTGCCGGCGAGGAGCATAGCCTCGGCTCACTCGGTGAATTGACCGGCGACTATGGCCGGGGGCTCTGACCATGCTTTCCGTCAGCAGCATTGGAAGCTCCTCCGGGGCCGCCGAGTACTACGGCAAGGACGACTATTACGTCACTGGCGAGGCCGACACCCCCGGCCTGGAATGGGGCGGCAAGGGTGCCGCCAAGATCGGCTTGGAGGGCAAGGCTGAAGGAACGGACTTCAAGAAGGTCCTCCAGGGCACCCACCCAGCCTTTAAGGACGGCGACAAAACACCCGCTGGCGCGGACACAAAGCACCGGGCGGGATGGGATCTCACCTTCTCCGCGCCCAAGAGCGTCAGTCTGGCCATCCTGGTTGGCGGTGATCGCCGCCTCGACGTCGCTCACAACAAGGCCGTCGATCGGGCGATGGTCTATGCGGAGAAGCACTTCGCGATCACCCGTGTGCGCGATCAGGGCAAGATCCGTGAGGTGAACACCGGCAACCTCGTCTACGCCAAGACCGTTCACGGCACTTCCCGTCAGGGCGACCCCCAGCGTCACACCCATGTCGTCGTCGCCAACGCGACTGTAGAACCCTCCACGGGCAAGGTCCGCGCCCTGGAGAGCTATCAGCTCTTCAAACACATCCAGCTGGTCGGCCGGATCTACCGCGCCGAGTTGGCCAAGGAGGCCTTGGCGCTCGGCTACGACGTCCGTCGTGATGCCAAGGCCGGCACCTTCGAATTGGCCTCGTTCGGCGAGCAGCAGCTGCGTCAGTTCAGCAAGCGCCGAGAGCAGATCGAGGCGGCCATTGCCATCGAGGAGAAGCGCAAGGGTTCCCCCCTTACCGGCGCCCAGAAGGATGCGCTGGCACTACGGGACCGGCCGAAGAAGCTAGACACCCCTCGCGCTGAACTCATCGCGCGTTGGGCGGTGGAGTCGAAGGCCGCAGGCCTGGACGCTCGCGCGCTGGCCGGCGCTGCAATGGAGCGCAGCGCGAACGGCCGCGACGTGTCCTCATTGGTGTCTGGCGCCGCTTCCGATGCGGCGTCTCGTTTCGTGGCCGCCCTGCGGCGCATCACCGGGCGGTCCGATCCGGCGACGGCGAATGATCCTTACGGATATCGCAGACCTGACCTGGTGCGTGACGATGCGGCCCGCGCCGCTGTCTCCTTCGGGTTGCGCGTTGCTGAGCAGGGGAGGGCTGTCTTCACCCGCCACGAGGTAATGGGCCGGGCGCTGGAGTTTGCGGGCGCAGGGATGACCGCCTCTCGCATCGAGGGGCAACTGTCCGCCCTCGAGAAGGACGGGCGAGTGATCAACGCCGATGCGCGCCTAAATGGTGGCGTCACTACCAAACCGGCGCTCGACCTGGAGCGCGGCATCGTCTCCCGTATTGAGCAGGGCAAGAACACTGCACCCGCGCTTATGACGTTGGCGGAGGCTGGGGCCGCCTTGACCCACGCGGCTGGCCGGGAGGGCGGAATCGTCCTCAGCGACGGCCAGCGGGCAGGGGCGGAGAAGCTCCTCACCAGTCACGACCGGTATGTTGGGGTTCAGGGTCTTGCCGGCGTGGGCAAGACGAAGATGTTCGAAGTCGTCCGCGAGGTAGCTGCGGAACGGGGCGTCGAAATCGCGGGACTGGCACCGACCCACCAAGCCGCTGAAGCCCTGTCAAAAGGCGCCGGGATCGAGTCTGGCACAGTCGAAAGCTTCCTCCAGCGATATGAGGGCCTGATGACTCGGGCCGAGACTGGAGGCGCGGGAGCCGGGCTCGACCAAGCCCGCGAAAGCTGGGCCAAGAAGACGCTCCTGGTCGACGAGTCGTCGATGCTGTCGAACTCGCAAGCTGACCGTCTGATGCGTGTCAGCGAAACCCTGCAGATTCCCCGGATCATCTTCGTCGGGGACGAAAAGCAGCTCGGCTCTCCCGAGGCTGGGGCGCCATGGCGTCTCGTTCTCGAGGAAGGGCTTGATCATGCCCGCATGACCGAGATCCGTCGCCAGAAAGATCCGGAGGTTCGCGCCGCCGTCGAACAACTGGCTCAGGGAGCGCCTGCCCAGGCGCTCCGGGCCCTAGGCTCTCGCGTCGTCCAAGTCGGCCGTGACGCCAACGACGACAAACTGGCAGAGGCGGCTCATACCGCGTGGGCCCAGGTGAAAGAACGTGGCGGTGATGCTCCCGTCATCGTGCCTACCCACTCGCTTCGAGAAAAGGTCTCTCAGCTCATCCGCGGCGACTTGGCCGCCCGAGGCGTTCTAACCGGCCCCACAACGTCCGTACCTACCCTGTCGCACGTCCGCATGACCCGCGCGGAATCATATCAGGCGGCCAGCTACCGCGAGGGCCAGATCCTCGTGCTCCACAGCGGCATCAAGGAAGCCGGCCTGACCAAGGGCGCCACGGTGACGGTTGTCGGCCGAGATGAGCGCAATGATCGGCTCATTGTCGCTTCAGACCGCGATCGCCGCACCACAATCGACCTCACGACGCTCCGCGATCAGCGGAAGTCCAAGTTTGAGGCGTACCGTTCCAAAGATCTCGACGTTCAGCAGGGTGACCGTCTGGTGTGGGAGCGACGGGACGCTGATCGGGGCTTCAAGACCGGGGAGGGGTTCACCGTTGAGCGGCTTGGCCGGGATAGCTGGGACATTCGCGGCGCTGACGGCAAACAACACACCTTGAAGACCAGCGACCCGGCGCTGCGGTTCACAGGCTACGCCTACGCTGAAACGGCCGACCGCTCGCAGGGCTCGACCTATCAGAACGTGGTCGCCGTGTTAGCGAGCACCCACGGCGAAGGCGCCAACCAGGCTCGCGCCTATGTTCAGGTTTCCCGCACAGCGGAAACCCTGACCTTGGTGACGAACGACACCGCTTTGCTGGCCATGCGCCTCAACAAACAGGACGGCCAGAACCTCATCGCCATGCACGAGGCCAAGCTTGCGGGCGCCGAGCTGGCTGCGCTCGCATCCAGTCTCCCGGATCATGCCGATCGCTCGAACGAGCCCTTGGCTACGCTGGCCGCCGACGGACTTGACGGCTCTTCCAAGGATCAGACCGACCTCGCCCGGTCTGCCGGCGCTGACGGTCCTGAAAAGGACGATGGGGCCGACAAGCCCCTGCCGGGCACGTTGGAGGCCGACAAGCCCAAGGAGTCCGAGCCCGCCAAGGAGGCCGAGAAGGACAAGTCCTTCGATAAGGCCGTCGAGATCAACAGCCCGGCGATGGGGCTGTGATGGCGGCCCCGTTCTGCCCACGCCTCCTAGCCGCCTCGGCGGCTCACCGGCTACCGCCTTCCCGTAGCCGCTCCACTGCGAAACCCCTTCATTCACAAGGAAGAAGTTCAAATGATCGAATGGCAAGCCAGTAGGACCAGGCTACCCCGCAGCAACCTCCGGGCCGTGCCGGATCTCCGAGACCGCCTCGACGTATCGCGTTTCGACGTCGCATACGCCTTGCTCTTCGCCGCCGGGATCTTCCTGACGGTGCTGCTTTGGTTCTCGGCGGGTGCGACCTTGGCGGCCCGCGTTACCGACGCGGCGACCACTGCAGTCCCGTGGTTGATCGCACCCGTCGTGATGTGGCTGTCCAAGGCCATTCCCTTCTTCCACCGCAACGAAACCGCCCGCTGGCTCCTGGTCGGAACGCCCGCTCTTCTCGTGGCGATGATCGTCCTTGCGCTGATCGCCGGAGGCCCCGGCCGGTGATGTGGAACCGGACCACTCCGAAAACGACAGCGCCCCGGCGTTCGAGTCCAGGGATTCAGGCACCGGAGTCCAGACATTTGGGAACCGACGCCATGACAGCGGGCGAATCCAGCGATTGCGGAAAACCAATATCTATTAGTAACCGCTACTGTGTCGCTTCACATAATGCTTATTATGCGAGGGAAATCAATATGTTAGCAGGTTTTTCGATCTTTAGCAATTCTGACCTTCCTCGCGCGGCCAACGACGAGATGCACGCGGTCCTCTCCCGGTTCTTGGCGAGGTCGAAATCGGACGATCCTGCCGCCGGCGTCGTTCGCACCTGGTGGCAACGCGACCCGGTGGATGCTGCGCTGGACGCCCGTCTGCTTTGGCAGCGCCTTCGGCGCGACGGGGCCAACGTCTCAATGGCGCCGCCTGTGCGGCACGCCGTCATCCGTCTTCAGCAGGATTGGACCCGCCGCTTCCCGGCGGCCGTCTATCTGTTGGCGGCCGAACGCCTGTCCCAGGTCATGGACGCCTGGGCCGATGCAGAGCTGGCCAGCGTCATCGCTGGCGGCGCTCCCACTCCCTCATCCACCACCACCCCCTAATCAAGGAGCCAACCATGCAGTTTCGTGAAGTTCAGAAGGCCCGGCCGGGCGCAAACGGCGCCACGATCGCCGTCAACAAACAGGGCGCCGCCCTCAGCATCCCCCTTGCCCTCCTGAAGGAGGCTGGTTTCGCCGACGCCACGCCCGTTCGCATCCTCTACGGCGAGGAAGGCCGGCGCCGCTGCATCCAGCTTGTATCGGACCCAGAAGGAAAGTTCCGCCTCAGCCCCCGCAAGGCCGTTTCCCTCCTGCAGGCGCCTGAGCTGACCCCCAAAGCCAAGATCGACAAGAAGCAGTCCCTCGCTCACTCCGAACCCGGCGGCGGCAAGATCATCTTCGACCTGCCGGCGGGATGGGATCTCGCGCGCAAAGACGTGCTGGCCTAGCGGCCGCCCGTGGCCAGCAACGGCGGACAGGACCTATTCGAGCTCGCCCTCCTTGTCGCAGACATGGAGGCGATCGCTGGCGTGAAGCTATACCGCTCCGGCCATCGGCTGCGGGGGTCCTGTCCGCTCTGCAAGGCGTCGCCTAAGCGTAAGGATGGCGGCGCGTTCTCCGTCGACCCCGTCAAGAAGACATGGAAATGCTGGGGCTGCGATGTTCGTGGCGGCGACGCCGTCGACCTTGAACACCGTCTGCATTCCCGGCTTGACCAAACTCTCAGGGACGCCGCGATCCGGATCGTCGGTGAAGATCCAGCCAGCATCGACGTCAAGAAGGCGCGGGCCGAACGCGAGGCGCTGGCGCGCCAGGCCGATGCGGATAACGAACGGACCCGCCTCTGGAAGGCCGCGATGGCCCTTTCGTTGTGGCGAGACGCCCTCCCCGCCGCCGGCACACCTGTCGAGACCTACCTCCGGGGTCGCGGCATATCCGGCCGGCCTCTTGCCGAGGCGCTGAAGCAAGTCCGATATCATCCAGCCGCCTATCATTCCGGCCCGATCGCCAACCCGGTGACCGCCCCAGCGATGATCGGACTGCTTATGACGCCGTTCGGCCCCACGGGCGGCGTCCACGCGACCTACCTGTCTGCAGACGGCAAAACCAAAACTCACCTGGACCCCCAGCGTCGCAAATGGGGGCCGCCCGGGCGGATGGACGACCACGGCGTTGTTCATCCCGGTGGCGTCTGGCTCACGCCGCCCACGTCCAAGGGGCCCCTCGTCTGCGGCGAAGGAATCGAGACCACGCTCTCCGCCGCGTGTGAGATCGGTATTCCTGTCCGGGCCGTCGCCGCTCTCGATCTCGATGCTGGGCTCACCTCAAGGTTTGTTCGCTAAAGTACGCTAAGAAGCACAAAGAGCGAACCTGGACGACGTTCGAAGCACCTGCTGTCAGGCCGTTGCCGACCTCTGCGCAGCAGCGTCGGTCGGAGGCTGATAGGCCGCGATGGCGGTTTGAGTTTGAAGCGTGGGCTTCGCCGTGGTTTCGGGGGAACTATCGGCCGCGCTCTTAGCCGACTGCGTCTTCTTTCGGTTGGCTTCAAGGTCATCGAACCACGCATCGGCTCTAGCCTCGTAGTCGGCGGAGAAGGCCGGCGCGTTCCACTCCTTGATGTCTTGCGACACGCTCTTGAACCACTCTTTGTTGATGTCCTGGCGGCCTCCGGAGCGCGCATAGGTCATCCGCGTGAACAGCTCATTCGCTGCCGCCTTGTCGGCTTCCGACGGAGGATTGCCATTGTCATCGACGATCATCGCATCGCCGCCGACGGTGAAGAGGTTATAGCCCGTCACTTGGCGGAACATCGCTTTGTCATCGTCAGTGATTTTCGAGTAGGCGCCGGCCATGCTTCCGGTCTGGTCGCCCGCGCCCAGGTATTTCTGCATAGCCAACAAGCTGGTCACTGCGTCCTGAGTGGAGTCGATCATGACCCCCTTCTTCATCTGCAGGGCCGGGGCTTCGCTATTGATCTTTGGGGTGCCGTCATCGTTCATTTCGAACAGAGCGCTCAGCGTGTCCGTAGACAACAAGCTGGAGCCGTTGGTGAGAATGCCGTTGACGAATTTAGGCGTCGCGACCTGACTTTGAGAGTTGGCGGCCGTGGTCGTCGATACCGTGGACGCGCTGGCCGTCTGCACCCCGACGGTCGATTTAATGGGAGCATAGCTGTAGCCGGAGGTCGTTGATCCGATTTGCATGGTGGTGCCTTGAGTGTCGCTCACTTCAAGCGTGCAAAGATGATGCCGCTGCGAAAGTGCAGGAAAAACAGACTGCTATCTGAAAAGGCCAGCACCTTGGCACTGCGCGATGGCGCCCTATCGGCAATTGTTGCTGGGATATTCCGATGATCGTCCGTCGAGCTGCCGACTGATCGGATGGTGGTCGCCGAGGTATCAAGCAGTTTGGGCAGTCTTTTCTGCCGCTTTAATGCCGGATCGACGGCCAAGCTTCAGGCCCGCAATCCACCCTTCCCACGGACTTCAAAAGTCCGCTTCCGGGGATTCAGGTCGACCATCGATTGCGGCCCCGGAGCCAATTGGCCGAACGAGTGTCATTTTGCGCGGCTAAGTTCTCGGTAGAGCGTAGATCTCCCGAGCCCCAAATGCCGTGCTGCAGCGGTTGGCGACATACCGCTATCGACGAGGGCACGGCCGGCGGCGATTTTCTGTTGGTCCAGCGGAGGGCGCCCAGCTCTCGCGCCGCGGGCTTTGGCCGCTGCCAGACCGTCGCGGGTTCGCTCGCCGATCAGGCGCCTTTCAAAATGCGCGATGGCGCCGAACACATGGAAGATCAGCTCGCCGGCCGCCGAGGCGGTGTCGATCTTCTCCTCCAGGCTCATGAAATTGATGTCTCGGCGCTTGAGGTCATCGACGGTCTCCAGCAGTTCCTTCAGCGAACGGCCGAGGCGATCGAGCCGCACCACACAGAGCGTGTCGCCTGGCCGGGCATGGTCGAAGAGTTGGGTCAGGCCGGGCCTGTCGAAGCGCTTGCCCGAAACAATGTCTTCAAAGGTGCGGATCGCGCCCGCTTCAGTAAGCCGCTGGCGTTGACCGTCCAGATCCTGATCTTCGGTGGATACCCGAGCATAGCCCAAGATGTCGCCGTCGCGTGTCTTCGCCGCCATCGCTCGTCTCCAAAACGGCCGGTTTATGGACGCTCGCGCAGCCCGCCCAAAAGGTGGCCCTGCGCCATCCATAAATACCGTCTCTATATTCCGCTTCGTCCCAAAACGAAATAGACCCTTTGTGGACGAATCGGGGAGGCTGAATTTCAGAACGGCTGGTCAGGCTCTGATTTTTCCAGAATTGTGATCCTTCGCAGAAGCGGCGGAGACCATCCCATGGCGCGGCGAAGCTTGCTTACGGGTGATGAACGGCGTCGGCTGTTCGAGCCTCCGGTCACAGACCGCGAGGTGGCGCGCTTTTACACGCTGTCGCCCGTCGACCTTGAATGGCTCGAAGAGCGCCGAGGGCCGGCGAACAAGCTGGGGGCCGCCGTGCAGATGGCGCTGCTGCGTCATCCAGGGTTTGGATGGTCGCCGGGCGAGATGGTCCCAGAAATCGTGCTGCGTTTTCTCTCCGACCAGGTTCATGTCGCGCCGGAAGCGCTGAGTGAATACTCGACGCGGCCTCCAACGCGCGTTGAGCACGCCAGCCAGCTGCATCAGCGATTGGGGCTGCGCCTGTTTGTTCGCGGCGATCTTCGTCAAGCGGTGTCGATCGCCGCTATCGCGGCTCGCGCGACCGACAAGGGCGGACCGATCGTCGAGGCCCTGATCGCTGAGCTGCGCCGGAGGGGGATCATCTTGCCGTCACCCGACACCCTGGAGCGTGTCGGTTTAGCGGGCCGCTCTCAGGCAAGGCGCATGGCGGCGGAGGATCTTCTGGCGCCGATCTCGCTCTCGCAACTGGAGCGCATCGATCAGCTGTTGGTCAACGACCCCGAACTCAAGAAATCGGCCCTGGCTTGGTTGCGCGATATCCCCGAGTCGCCTAGCGCCGCATCGATGTCGGGGATCACCGAACGTCTGGCCTACGTTCGGGCCATCGGCATCGATCCAGCGATCACCGAGTCGATTCACGAACGACGCTTCGATCAGTACGCTCGTGAGGGCGCAGTCGCCCCGGCTTTCCTGCTCAGTGGCTACAGCGTCGGACGCCGTCGGGCGACCGTGGTCGCGCAGCTGATTTTTCTGGAAAGCCGCCTCAGCGACGCCGCCGCTGATATGTTTGACAAGATGGTGGGCTCACTGTTCGCTAAGGGCCGGCGCGGCCGCGAGCGCAAGTACCAGGCCAGCAGCCGGGAGGTCAGCCAGATCATGCGGCTGTTCAGCGGCGTGATCGGCGCCGTTGATCAGGCCCGGGTCGATGGCGGCGACGTGCTCGACCGGATCGACGCGCAGGTCGGTTGGTGGAAGGTCCTGGCCGCCAAGCCGAAGATCGACGCCTTGGCCGCCCTGGCGATCGAGGATCCGCTGGTCAGCGCCGCCGACCGCTACGGGGCGCTGCGGCGGTTCGTCCCGACCTTCCTGGAGCACATGCGGTTTCGGGCTGGAACTGGCGGTGCGCCCTTGCTCAAGGCGCTGGAGATCCTGCGCGACCTCAATCTGTCCGGCCGGCGCGAGATCCCTGACGACGCGCCACTGCCGTTCGCGTCCAAGCACTGGAAGGCCTTGGTCAAGCCGATCGGCGGCCCGATCAACCGGCGGCTCTACGAGACCGCCGTGGCCGCCACACTGCGCGATCGCCTTCGCTCAGGCGATGTTTGGATTGAGGGTTCGCGCTCCTACAAGCGTTTCGCCGACTATCTGCTGCCCAAGGACGAGGTCGCCGCCGAGGCCGAGACGCTGCCCGTCAATGTCGAGATGGGCGCTTATTTGGCTGAACGGGCCGGCCTGCTGGACCAACGGCTTGCCGTATTCTCCAGGCGGCTGGCGAAGGATGACCTGGTCGGGGTGACGCTGAAGGGCGAGGAGCTGTCGGTCACGCCGGTCAAGGCCAACGCGCCCGACGAGGCCCGCTCGCTGGACCGGGCGATCGACGCGCTGCTGCCCCGCGTCCGGATCACCGAACTGCTGCGAGAGGTCGACGCCCTGACAGGCTTCTCCTCAATGTTCCGCGAGCTGCGGTCGGGCAAGGTCCACGACAACCCCAGTTGCATCCTGGCCGCCGTTTTGGCCGACGCGACCAATCTGGGCCTTGAGCGCATGGCCAACGCCAGCCAGGGCGTCACCTACGCTCAGCTCGCCTGGACCCAGAGCTGGTATCTGAGCGAGGAGAACTACAAGGCGGCGCTGGCCAGGATCATCGAGGTCCACCACGCTCAGCCGTTCGCCCGCCACTGGGGCGACGGCCAGGCCTCGTCGTCCGACGGCCAGTTCTTCCGCTCCGGCCGGCGGCGCGGCGGGGCCGGCGAGGTCAACGCCAAGTATGGGCCCGAGCCCGGCTTGCGGATCTACACCCACCTGTCGGACATGCACGGCTCGTTTCACACCCGCGTGCTATCGGCCACCTCGTCGGAGGCGCCCTACGTCCTCGACGGCTTGATCGGTCGCGGCGGCGGCGAGCACTACACTGACACCGGCGGGGCCACCGACCACGTGTTCGCCCTGTGTCATCTGCTTGGATATCGGTTTGTGCCGCGCCTTCGCGATCTGCAGGATCGCCGCCTGGCTATCATCGGCGCTAAGCCGCGTCACAAGATCCTCGAGCCCCTGCTGGGCCGCCCTATCCGGGTCGATGTGATCGAGGAAAATTGGGACGACATCGTCCGGCTGGCCGCGTCAATCAAGGCCGGTTCCGTCGCGCCGTCCGTGATGCTCAAAAAGCTGTCGGCGTTCAAGCGGCAGAACCGGTTGGACATGGCCCTCGCCGAGGTCGGCAGGATCGAGCGGACGTTGTTCACCTTGGACTGGTTGGAGAGCCCGCAGTTACGCCGGCGCTGCCAGGCTGGCCTCAACAAGAGCGAGGCCCGCCATGCGCTGGCCCAGGCGGTGTTCGTTCACAAGCAAGGCCGGATCGCCGATCGCACCCTGCACAACCAGGAGCACCGCGCCTCGGGGCTGAACCTGGTGATCGCCGCCATCGCGCTCTGGAACACATTATATATGCAGCGCGCCGTCGAGCATCTGCGCGAGCGGGAGGTGGCGGCGCCCGATGAGCTTCTGGCGCACCTTTCACCGATGAGCTGGGCGCACGTCGGCTTGACGGGCGACTACCTTTGGGCCGACGCCGCGACCGCAGGCGGGTTCAGGCCGCTGAACGACCCGGCCGACCGGCTGTACCGAGCAGCGTAGCCGTATGTTCCTGCTTCGTACTTCTTAGCGAACTTTAGCGCACAAACCTTGAACCGCGCGGCTACTGGCTTTCGCGACCCGCATTGTCGGCATCTGCCAATCATCGTCTATTCGGCCGGCAACCCGACGGAGTCACCGTGCTACAGTTTGAATTGCTGAAAAACCACGCTGGCATGGTGCTGATCGGCGACTACCTGACGCTTCGCGAGCTCCATACCCTCGTTCACAAAGTCAACGAGGACTCGCCGATGATCCACGACAAGGAGGGGCCGTTTCTCGGCCTGGCTTACGACATACGAAAAGCCTACGAGCAGCAGCGGCGCGTCATTGATCCGCCCGAGCACATCCCCGAGATCGGCCCAAGGTTTGGCGTGGAGATTCTGTGGCCAGTCCTGCTGTTCCAAACCCGATTGCTCCGCCGGGCGCTCGCCTGGGTGCCGCATGGACCCGGCGACCAAGCTTTAGTCTACGCCCTTGAGCACACGGTCCAGACCGCGATCGAGGCAGCCTTTAAGGACCTCGCACCGACGGTCGTCAGCGCGTGGCAAAACCTGGACCCCGTGCAGCCCGAGGCCGACGACCAGCTGGACGCCCGCGGCGCATTGTTCTGCTCCTGGCCTAAAGCGCGCCGGAGGCGAGACTTCGCCAACCTGCTCGAAAGCTTCAGTCCCTTGTACGCCTTTGCCTACGAGGTGAACGTTGGCAGGGGAGAACGGCTGCTCCTAGACCCGGCTGAGATCGAGCTTTGGCGCGGAGCCGAGTGGCCCGACCCGAAGTGGTAGCGTTCTCAAGGTTTTTGCGCCCGTAGCGCTGAAGTTCTTGGTTTGTACTTCAAAGCGTGTTCTGGCGAACAAACCTTGAGGTGAGCCCCAGCTCACAAGCCTTTGTCAGCCCACCCGTGATCACCAGATCACCCGCCTCCAGCCGCTGACCAAACGCGGCCAGCTCCCGCGCCAGCCGCGCCACCGCGTCCAGGGGGTGGCCGTCGGCATCGGCGCCCACGCCCTGTCCCAGCGTGTGGTGGCTGCCGTCGTGCAGGCGCACCGCCACGGTGCCCGCCGCCATCAGGTCGGTCACCGGCAGGCGTGGCCCGACGACGACCTGGCCGGCGGACGAGTTGTCGGCGGTGTTCTGTTCGAGGTTGAAGCGGTAGCCTGTCCAGGTGGAGTGCACGACTTCGAGGCAGGCGTAGGCGCCCTCCACGGCGGCGACCACGGTGTGGCGGTCGACGGGCGCGTGCCGCGCGTCGAGGGCGGTTTGGAGGCGCAGCCCGATCTCGGGTTCGACCCGCGGCTGCACCAGGCGCTCGTGCACCGCGTCGCCCGAGTTCAGCAGCATCCGGTCGGTCAGCGGCCCGATGTTGGGCCGGGCTATGCCCATCTGGCGGCGCATCACTTCCGACGTGTAACCCAGCTTCCACCCGACCACGCGCTCGCCGGCGGCCAGGCGCAGGCCGAGCAGCGCGCGCTGGATGGCGTAGGCGGTGGCGAGGTCGGGCGTGCCGATGGTGGCTGCGGCGTCCAGTGTCCGACCGGCCTGGCGGGCGGCCCAGATCGCTTCGGCGAGTTGGTTGGGCGTCTGGGTCATGGGGGGGCTCCGCCTGGAAAGGTTGAGGGTGGGGCGCGCCGGCTATGGCAGGTCGGGGGATAGGAAATCCAACCGCATGAGCACAAGTATAGGGGATAGGAAATCCAACCGCATGAGCACAAGTATAGCACACGTTTGGGGCGTCTCAGGCATGCACACAGGGGACTGCTGGGTTGATTTCTCAAAGCCAGTTGCCCGAGATTTTTCGGTATGACCCGTTTTTGGCGGTGACAGGCGCAGCGCTGC
>NZ_WJWX01000012.1:0-80052 GCF_009661015.1 Brevundimonas sp. SPF441
GGGCAATCCGGGCAATGGTAACCCCGGCTCGGGTAACCCCGGCAACGGCAACCCTGGCAACGGCAACCCCGGCTCGGGCAATCCGGGCAATGGTAACCCGGGGTCGGGCGACCCGGGCAACGGTAACCCCGGCAACGGCAACCCCGGCTCGGGCAACCCTGGCAACGGCAATCCGGGCAATGGTAACCCCGGCTCGGGTAACCCCGGCAACGGCAACCCTGGCAACGGCAATCCCGGCTCGGGCAACCCCGGCGCCGGCAACCCCGGCTCGGGCAATCCGGGCAACGGTAACCCTGGCAACGGCAACCCCGGCAACGGCAATCCGGGCTCGGGCAACCCGGGCAACGGCAACCCCGGCAACGGTAATCCGGGTGGGGATGATCCCGGCAAGGGCGGTCCTCGGCCTCCGAAGCGGTGACCATGCGCACCGCTGCTGATGGACTCGGTCGACGTCGACTTCCTGTCGTCGTTTGGTCCGTGCTGATCCTGGCGTTCGCTGGCGTTGGCATGCTCGCGAACGCCTTCCGGCCCCTAGACGACGTCATCGCCTCTGCGCGGTTCTCGGTTCTGGAGCGACCTGCCAGCCAGAGCCTGACGATCGTCGAGATCGATTCCCGAAGCCTGGTCGCCGCAGAAGCCTGGCCATGGGACCGGCGACGATATGCCCAAGCGATCGACAATCTGATTGCGGCCGGCGCGACCCTGGTCGCCGTCGATGTCGATTTCAGCGCGCCGTCCAACCCCGCGTCCGATCAGGCGCTGGCGGCGGCGGTATCGCGCCATCCTGGTCAGGTGGCGTTGGCGACCTTTGAGCAGATGGAGTCGTATGGCGCCGGCGAGAGACGCAGATCGGGCAACCGCCCGATCGGGCCGCTTCTGAACGAGTCGTTGCTCGCGTCGGTCAATGTGCCGGTGGATGGGGACGGACGGGTGCGCCATTACGATTACGGCGCCTCAGAAGACGCGCCGCCATCGGTCGCGGCCCTGCTGGCCGATGCCTCGGTGCGTCAGGGCGCTTTCACCGTCGATTTCGGGATCGAGCAGAAATCGATCCCCCACCTCAGTTTCGAGAACGTCTATAGCGGCCGCTTCGACCCCTCGCTCGTGCGCGGCAAGAAGGTCCTGATGGGGGCGACGGCCCTGGAACTCGGCGACGAGTTCGCCACGCCCGTCGGGCTGTTGCCCGGCGTCATCATCCACGCCCTCGCCTACGAAAGTATCGCTGGCGGACGGGCCTTGATCAGCCTCAGCCCGCTGGCTCTTCTGATCCTCTGCGCCGGACTCGTCGCGGCGCTGCAGCCCGTCAGAAGCGGGGGCGCTGCTCTGTGGCGGTTAGTCGTGCGCCATGTCGCCGTCACGGCCTTGATCGTGATCGCGCCGGTCGTGCTTCAGGCCTTGTTGCCGGTTAGCATCGACATCGCCGCGCTTCTTTTCACGCAGACACTGATGGCGATCTGGGCGACCCGCGTGGAGTTGACGAGGCAAGCCAAGGCGATCGTGCAGGCGCGAGAGGCCGGCCTGCTTCATCTGGCGATGCATCAGCCGGAAACAGGGCTTCCCAATCGCCGAGCCCTGCTGGCGGGCATCGACGACCTGATCGCCACAGCCGAAACCAACGTCGCCGTGTTTGCGATCGGCGTGGATCGCCATGCGGAAATGCGCGGGGTCGTCGGTTATGACGTCGCCAACACCTTGATGGTTCAGCTTGCGGACCGCTTGGCCGATTTGGCCGACGTGGACCTGGTGGCGCAAATCGCGTCCTCGGTGCTCGCCTTCTCGCGGGCCGATCTGTCCGTCGATCAGCAACACGCCCTGGCCAGATCGCTTCGCGCCGTGGAAACGACCTTTACAGTCGACGGCCAGCCGCTGGATTTGTTCGTCCGCATCGGCAGCGCCTCGCAGGATAGGCAGTCGGCGAGCGGCGACGCCCTGATCGAACGTGCGACGACGGCGCTTAACCAGGCCGATCTCTCGGACGACCGTACGGTGCTTTATGACGAGGCGACCTTTGTCGATCCTGACAACAACCTCGCCCTGATGTCGGAACTTCGCGACGCCCTGCGCACGAGCGATGTCAGTCTGCACTATCAGCCCAAGCGCAAGACCTCGGATGGCTCAACGGCTTCTGTCGAGGCGCTCTGCCGCTGGCATCATCCCGTTCGCGGTCGGATCGGGCCGGACCTGTTCATTCCGATCGCCGAACAGACGGGACAGATCAGGGCGCTGACCGAATGGAGCATCGTCAAAGCGATCGAAGATCAGGCCGCGTTGAGGGCCCAAGGCGTTCATCTGGCGATCGCTCTGAATGTTTCGGGACGTCTTCTTGTGGATGAGGCCTTCCGGGCGCGTGCGCTCCAGTTGATCGAGGGCTGCGACGCCGATCTCATCTTCGAAATCACTGAGACTGCCGTCATCGAAAACCCGAAGATCGCGGCCCAGGCGATCGCGGCCTATCGGGCGGCGGGGGTGCGGATTTCGATCGACGACTACGGCGCCGGCCTATCTTCGCTCAGCTATCTGAAAATGCTGAACGCCGACGAGTTGAAGATTGACCGATCTCTGATCCTTGATGTCGTCAACAGCGCGCGTGATCGCCTGATCATCAAATCCACCGTCGATCTGGCCCACGGTTTGGGCATGACCGTCGTCGCCGAAGGCGTCGAGACCAAGGAAGTGTTTGATGTCTTGTCGGCTCTGGGATGTGACACCATCCAGGGCTACTGGGTCTCGCGACCACTGCCTTTTGAAGGTCTGGTGAGTTTTTTGACACCATCCGAAAGCACAAAAGTTCTGTCCGACACCCATCTAGGCACCGCTGCATAGAGCTTGAGGGGATCATAACATGAGGCTTGGGGCCAGCACGCGATTGGCGCTCGTTACAGGATTGATGGTTCTAACGTGCAGAAAATCGGGCATATTTTCCCAGACTACGAATCTGAGGGTCGGGCGTTCGAATCGCTCCGGGTGCGCCACTTCTTCCAATGACTTGATGATCAGCGCGCGTGCTCATGGACGCGTGATTACAGTCGTTCTGCACCATTCTTTGAAGTCGGCGCTCGGCTGGGATGGTCTAATCGGCATCCAGCACGTCACCGGTTCGCGAACCGCGCCGCCGAAGTTATGTGGCCTGGTCCATCGTTTGTCTTGATGGAAGACATGGAAGCGCGGCGGACGGTTTTGATGGCTTTGCGAAACCAGCGTCAGTTTATGAGTTGAAAACTCAGTCTCAGGGCGCCGGTAATGCCTTTGACGCCCATGCGCATGCAGATGGCGCGCAGGTGGGCGCGCACGGTGTGGATCGACATATCCATCTTTCGGCCGATGTCCTTCGGGGCCTCGCCTTGGGTCAGATGGGAAAGGACCAGGAGTTCAGCCCGGGTCAGACCGAATATGGCGCGTAGCGGCTCCATAACCTCCACGCCCATGCAGTGGGCCGGGCGCGCCGTGGCGAAGATGCGGTCGATCGCATCGGGCGCCGTCGCCAGATCCAGCAGGCACCAGGCGTCATCGCCGGCGCGAAACAGAAGGCGGCCGTGAGATTGTCGTCCTTCCAGCAGGCGGTTGGCCAAGGCGTCGAACTCGCCACGATTGCGATGGGAGGGGCAGATAAAGGCCCCGCCAGCGCCCAGCACGCCCGCTGCAATCATGGCTCTGGCATTGGCGTTGGCGTGGATCACGCAGCCTTGAGGATCCAGAACGAACCGGGCGAGAATGTCGTGTTCGAACCAGGCGGTGCAGTCCGCACGGGGCAGGGGTGTCGGATTTCCGGTCGATCTGATTGGCGTCCGGCGCTGCCCAAACTCTCCTTGCAGGATTGCTGAACCAGCATGGCCGTCTGTTCGCGACGACGCCGCTATCTTTTGCTCATACATTTGCGCCACCCATTTCCGCAGGCTGTCCAAACCCGGATAGGGCTGTCAGCCTCAAGCTTACGATCTGTGTGTGCCGGCTCCTCCAAACAGCCGGCTCATCGCGTTAACTTTGTTACCAGTTTGACGGCCGGGTCGTAATCGCCGCTATGGGCTAACCATGATGGGGTATTTCTCGTCAGCGGGGCGATATGTCGATAGCGAGCACATCCTGATAGCGACCGGCCATCTGATCCTTGATTTTGCCCAAGGTGAACAGCATCGGCAGCGACATGCCGGCGAGGGTGCGGGGCGGATCGACCTCCTTGGTCCACGGCGCCTGTAGATCGACCGATGTCCCGTCCAGCTCGACGGCGTAGGCGACGGTGGACGGTGTCTCCGCGTCGCCCTGACGCTGCATCAGGCCGCGATGTTCGGACGTGATCGCGATGACCGACGGTGCGTTGGCGCGGACCTGGATGAAGATGCGCCGCGTCAGGCCGGTAGAGGCGTCACCGAAATCGACCACCTCCACACTGGAACCCGAACCAAAGGCGCCGGCGGCTCCAGCCAGGTTCAGTTGTGCTCGGGGCGTGGAGACCAACTGCATACGGACCGGGATTGGGGCAAGCAAAGCCGTTCCATCAGCGTCCTTGACCAGCAGCTTCAGGTCGGTGGCGTAGGTTCCGGCGTCGGGCACGGCGTCCACGACGATGGCGGCGTCCAGCTGCGCATGACCTGTCGCCTTGCCTGCGAGAGTGTAGCGGAAGACGCCAGGCTCGACGTCAGATGTCTGAAGCCTCGACGCCTCTCGCGGGCGGAACTGCACCCCCACCCCCCCAAGCGCCAGGCCGGACACAATCGCCCCGCCGTCGTCCACGACGGACAACCGCAGCTCGCAGACCTCGTCTGCCTGGTTCTTCAGGCCCAGATCGATGGCGCCGCTCGACGGTCCCGCAGCGAAGGGATTGTAGTTGACGACGACAGTGCTGGGGCTCTGGGTCAGGGCAAGGTCGCAGGCTCTCGCCTTGGAGGCGGTCACGGCCAGAATAGCCGCCAGGACCAGCGAGACGATGACGGTCAGCGTTTCAGACCAGGTTGGAACCCGGATCTTTTGGTCACCTTGCGCCTTGCGCCTACGGCGACGACGGAGACGTGCGGATTTCGCCGACATCGACTGTTCCTTCCACTTTCTCGGGAATGACGAATTCTCCTACCACTGCGCCCTGGATCACTAGGCGATAGCGACCCGGAGCCAGGCCATCGGCGACGAAACGCCCGGAGCGGTTGGTGAAGAATGGCTTGCCCTCGGCATCAGCCGGAGCGCCTGCCGCTTGGATGACGCCGCCGGCCAGAGCGACCGGCCCATTAGCGGACATCAGGACGCCTCGCGCGGTGCGCGACGCGTCGCTACCCACCACGAAGCGGTATCCGTTGCCGTAGCCCGGGAAGATGTTGATGACGCCACTGCCCAGGTCATAGCCCTGCGGCAACGGATCGGCCTCGATCTCGTAGCGATTGACGCCATAGCCGCGATCCAACCCGACCAGAGCCGGACCCAGCCATCCGCTGTGCGCGACCGTATTGCCGCTGGAATCCGTCAGCTTGATGCGCGAACGGGAGAGGGTAGGGTGGGGCGTTGCGATGACGAAGCCCTCGCGCGCCGAACGTCCGACGCCAAAGGCGCCGCCGGCGTAACCGATCATCGTCGACAGTCGCCACAACGACTCCTGGCGCGTGACCCCGCCGGGCTCGGACGAAACCAGCCGGTTCGATACGAGTTCGGCGTCGAACCGATTATTGATGTAGCGCAGGTCCGCCGTGATCGCGCGGTTGGTTCGATCTTGCGACAGCCGCAAGTCGCCGCTCAAGTCGTTGAGGCGGCCCGAAGATGCGCGTGACACCCCAACCTCACGCAGGTCGTTGTCGGTGTCGTAGCGCGCGGTGGTGCTCCAGCGCCCGCCGAAGCGCGACGTCAGCGTCAGTCCGAAGCGGTCCTCGTCGCGGCCATCTTCGGTGGACCCGCGCTGCCAGGCCAGATTGACCGCGAAACGACGGAAAGTGCGGCCCAGGCCCAGGCTGAAATCGGTGCGATCCTTTTGTTCGCGACCCTTTACGAAGGCGACGCCGCCGCTGATCGAATAGTCACGAAAACGCACAAGCAGCCGCGCGGCGGCGCGCCATTTCTCGTTGTTGAACGCGGACGGATCGAAGGCGCTCTGAAAATAGCGGCTGGTCGCCTGGGCCGACGCCACAAGGCGCGCATCAGCGGTCTTGCCCAAAGTCCTTTCGAGGAGATAGTCGACAGAGGCGACGTAGCCGTTTCTTCCGGTGTCGCCGTTGTGGCTGGCGGCGCTGCTCAGCTGGATCAGACCCAGTTTGGAACCCCACGTCGCTATGGCCCCGGCTTGCCCCTTTCGGTCGGCGATCTGAGCGTTGACGCCGACGGTCAGAACATCGGACAGGCCCTTGCGAACAAAGCCGCTCGAGGCCAGCGTCGAGCCGTACTGAAGATCTCCGCCTTCTTCCAGCAGTCCGGCCGACACGCCAAAATCCAACACGCCGCGATCCAGCAGCCCGGCGCCGCCGAACAGGTCGAACACAGCGATCTCGCGCCGACCGCTGTCGTCTTCGACGAGCAGGCGCACCGTGTTGGCGCCTTGCGCGAAGGGAAAGTCGCCAATGGAGTAGGGGCCGGCGTCCAGACGGATCCGTTCCGCCACCACGCCGTTGACCTCGACGACGACCAAGGCCGGACGGTCTAGGATGAACTGGCGGCGCCCTGCGGGACGCACGTTCTGGAATGGTCGAATGGTTGAATACGCGCGTGCGGCCGATAGCCCCAAAAACCTTTGCGAGCCCTGAAAACTGTCGATAGGGGGCGCGAACTCGCCGGCGGTCAAACGTACAGCGGATTTGAAGATGTCCTTGGTCAGACGGATTTCGCGGCGCTGCCAGCGGCCTTGCGTGTTGTTCCCGTCGTAATCGACGCCGGTGGTCAGTGTGACGCCGTCAAACCCGCCGAGGTTGGCGAAAAAGTCGACGCCGCCCTGCAGCGGCGAAAAACGAGTGTCGGTGTGGGAGTAGAGTTGGGCCAGGGTGATATTCGCGCCGGCCGAAAAGTCCGCCGGTTGATCGAAGGCGGCAGGGTCGATCACCGGGGTCTGGGAGAAGCCGACATCGCGCCGTGCTCGGCTTTCCGGCGTGGATGTCGCAACGAAGGTCAGAGACAGGGGATCGAAGGTCAGAGAGAAGGTGTCGCTGACAAGGTCCGCCATATTGACCTTAGTCTGTGTCGCGATCCGGCCTGACAGAGTGGTGAAGAGTTCGGACCCGATCTGAGGCCGCAATAGGTCCAGCAGGGCTGTCGCATCCACCAGTCCCTGGCCCTGGGCGTCGACCGAGCCGCTGATGTCGCCAAGATATTTGCCGTCGAGCGTTAGCGGCCCCTGGATCGGCGTAAAGACCGAGGACGGCCTGACCGAAGGAGACTGGTCCTGAATGGGCGGCGAAGCTTCGGTGACTGGGCGTTCGCTTTCGTCTCGATCGATGGCTACGACGGCGGAATAGTCCGGCGGCGCCGTGCGCATGACCTCATCGGTCAGCACGACGGGAGCGGCATGCGCCACGGTAGCCAACCCGCCCCCCATGCAGGCGACGGCCCCGATGCGGCGAAAAGCGGTTCGCGCTCCGGACCGCCCGCCCTTGAGGGACTCGCGGGCCATCGCCGGCCCTCACAGCAGCACGATGGAAGCGGTGAGGTCGCCGGATGCCGATGCGGCGAGGGCCGCCGGTATCTTCACCTGCCGCGTGGCGCCGCCGGCGATCACGCTGACCTGTCCGACATCCACTTCGGCGGCCGGCACCTCATGCGACTGTCCGTCCGCCGTCTTCAGGATAATCCTGGACTCACGGATATAGGCGAAGCCGGTCCCTGAATTATGGGCGGTCAGGATGACGTCGCCGTTCGGCTCGCGCGACACGGCAGTGACCTGCACTTCGGCGCGCGCTCTGGGCGGGGCCACGAACACATAGGTATTGATCGTGAAGGCGACCTGAATGTCGGTGCCGACGCCGCCGTCGCTCGGCGTTGTCTGCATATTGATCGGCAATTGAGCTGCGCGGACCAGATACATACGGCCCTCTTCGGTAGCGTCGCCCGTGTAGCGGACTTGGATCACCTGCTCGCGATTGGCCGGGATGACGGACTGGACAGGAAACACCGTGATGTCTTTGTCGTCTTCGACCAGAGACCGGGCGCCGTTATCGTCGACCTGCATGCGATAGGTCTCGATTTCGACCGTCGCTGGTGTGGCGCTGTCGTTCCTGACGGTCATCCGATAGCTGGACCCATTGCCGGATGGCGTAATCTTCGAGATCATGGGCGACACGTCCATGGCCTCGGCCGGTGCAGTCGCGCCTGCCATCAGGACTGTCGTTAAAGCCGTTGCGGCCATCAGTGTCGCGAATACACGACGTGTCATCGTTGCCCCCGTTGTGTTGTCAGACTTCTCACGAAGAAGCAGGGGCCGTCCGAGGGCGGCCCCTGCATTTCGCGACGATCAAGCGGGATCGAGCGAGAAGGTGAAGGTTTCCGTATAGGTTCCGGCCGGAGCCGAGGCGGCGCCTGGACCCGAGGGGGAGGCAGCGCAACCCGAAGAGCCGGGGTTGCTCGGATCGCCCTGCGTTCCGCCCACACCGCTGCCGCCGGGGACGTTGTAGCAGAGGTTCAGGAACAGATCGCCGAAGACGCCGTCAGCCAGTTTTTGGCTGTAGCCGCCAGAGTTGGTGACTTGGGCAGGTTCGCCGGGATAGGTGTCGTTGGCCGCAAAGCCCAGGCTCGGGATTTCCGGCACGGACAGATCCCAATCGTAGTTGATCAGCTTGCCTGCCGCCGACTTAAAGTCGCCGTTGGCGGCGCTTGACGTCAGTTTGGCGCCGCTGGCGGCGTTGCACGACATCCGCAATGTGGTGACCTTCTGACGTACGCCGTTGGCGACCGCGACGTTTCCGCCTGCAACATTGGCCAAGCCGATGCCGCAGAAGTTGGTCACGGTGGTCGAG
The DNA here is from genome assembly GCF_009661015.1 of Brevundimonas sp. SPF441. NCBI lineage: Bacteria > Pseudomonadati > Pseudomonadota > Alphaproteobacteria > Caulobacterales > Caulobacteraceae > Brevundimonas > Brevundimonas sp. SPF441. The sequence goes on from NZ_WJWX01000012.1 coordinate 8,913, forward strand.
ACGGTCACATTGGTCTGTGCGCTCGACACAGCCGGCATCGCCAGCAAGGCCGCAGCGGCAGTCGCCGCTGCAATAATATAGGTACGCATAATATCCTCCAGCTTTTCAATATTTTCCCGCCCAATGAGACTGGGTGGGCTCCACAATGTCGTGGTGTCATCATCTATTCACCGCTGGAGGCGGCGTCGCATCGTCAAAGACACTATCGATGATTGCTTAGTCGATCTGCGCATCATTATTGGTGGTGCAAGGACACACCTTGAAGCTGCGCCAGCGTGTTGGTGTGAAAGTTCGACGCCACTTGGCGAGCGGTATTGAGCTGGATCGGCTTCGACGGCCGTCACTCCCCTAACTCGGGTATGTCAATTGGCCCGGTCTGTGGATAGGACGGTGTGGTGAACTGCGCCTGAGAACGCTCGACGCTTGGAATGGCTGTTTACGTGTCGAGCATCGAGGCCCAGCCACGAGGGAGGGTTGAGATGATTGTGGGCGTGACGGGCTTTCTTGCTGTCGGGAGTGAAATCGGCGACTGCGATCCACGACAGGCGAACCTGAACTTCGACGATGACGCCGATCTCATACCGCCTTGGTCTCGCGCCATCGCGGCTTGGGTCAACATCGATCCCCGCGCCAGGATGTTGTTATCGCGATCGGGACGAATCGGTTGGGCCAACGAAGCCGCCTATCGAATGTTGAAGGACGCCGGCGTGTTCCGGCTAATTGACGACCATCTTGTCTCCGACAGTGCTCAGACGGCTGCGGCGCTGGCGCGCCTTCTAAGAGACGCTGTGCCCGGCCAAGCGATCTATGCGGTCACATCGACGGATGCGGATCGACAATGGCTTTTGCGCTGTCAACAACTGATACCGGGCGATGACGACAGCATAGGGTTTGCCGCACACCGAATGGCGGACCGTGTTTCGTACGAAGCAATGCTTCAGATTCACCACCTGACACCCTGCGAAAAACACATCGTGACGATGATGTTGGCGGGTATGGAGACGGGGCGTATTGCTCAAAAGCAGGACATCTCCATCGAAACACTGCGCACTCACATCAAACATGCCTATCGCAAGTTGGACGTCAGCAGTCGTGGCGAGTTGTTCGCCAAGGCTGTGGACTTCGCGGGTCTTTAGGCCGGCGCAAGATTGGGGCGGAGACGTAGGTTCCGTTTGGCGGGCCATTGCGTGAACATGCCGTTCGGTCCGCGACGCAGCGGCTGATCGAGATGCACCTTCAGGGGCGCTCCGATTTTCGTGGCAATCTCCCGGCCCGCTATTGGCGCCGGCCACACGAACGCTTAACCGTGCCTGATATACAACCCATGATGGTAATCGTGAGGTTGGCATGCGGACGTTCGGACCCATTCCTGCTGCAAGGCGACGCGGGCGCGAGGGCGTGGCGGCGGTGGAGTTTGCGCTGGTGGGGCCGATTCTGGTCCTGCTGCTGATCGGCATCGTCGTCTATGGCGGCTGGTTTTTGATGGCCCAGTCGGTTCAGGCCCTGGCGTCGGAGGGAGCCAGGGCGGCGATCGGGGGGCTGGATCCAGTCGAGCGCGACGGTCTGGCGCGGCGTGAAGTCAGCGAGGCGGTGCGGGGCGTGGCGCTGAACCCCAAGCACACGACCATCGAGGTGATGGAGGACGCCGGCCGCCTGCGGGTCGTCGTCGTCTATGACGCAAGCGACAGTCTGATCATGGCGCTGGGCGGAATGCTGCCGCGTCCGCCGTCTGTCATTCGGCGGTCGGCGGTCATCCATGTGGGCGACTATTGATGAACGTCCGGGCGCCTTGTCTGCCGCTACGGTTCGGCGCCGATCGGCGCGGGGCTGTGGCGGTGATCGCGGCGGTCGCGGTCGGTCTGTTGTGTCTATTCACGGCGGCGGTGATCGACCTGGGCGTTCTGGTTCTGCACACGCGCCGGGTTCAGGGGGCGGCGGATCTCGCAGCGCTGTCGGCGGTGCGAAACCTGGCGCAGGGCGAAGTTGCGGTCTTGCGCGCGGCCCAGGCGACGGTCGAGGCCAATGTGGCGCCCGACGTCTCGGTTACGGTGGCGACGGCCCTGGGCGTCTATACGCCCGACCCGGCCAAGGCGCGCAATGACCGGTTCATGACGGGTGGGATGAAGCCGAACGCCGCGCGGGTCGAGGTCACCAGCCGCGCGCCGATGTTCTTCACGCCGCTGTTGCTGGGCCGCGATCAGGTGCGGGTCACCCGCCGGGCCACGGCGACGACGGGCGGCGGGACGCCCAAGGCCATGATCTCGATCGGATCGCGTCTGGCGCGGCTGGACGGCGGTGTGGCCAATCAGGTGCTCGGCGGCCTGACCGGGTCCAAGATGTCGCTCAGCGTCATGGACTATCGTCGTCTGATCGATCTGGACGTCAATTTGCTGGGGTTCACCGACGCCTTGGCGACCGATCTGGGCGTCCAGGTCGGCGACTATGACCGGCTTCTGGCGACCCAGGTCGACGCCGGCCGTGCGCTGAGGGTGCTGGAGCGGCTGGCGGGCGGCCAGGACGGCGGGGCGCTGGGCAAGCTGGCCTCGGCCTCGGTCGGAACGAAGGTCAGGCTGAGCGACCTGATCGGGCTGGAGGCGCAATCGCCCGACGGGATCCGCGAGGGGCTGGACGCGTCGGTCTCGGCCATGGATCTGGTCATGGCCATGCTGGAGGTCGGGGGCGGGGACCGACAGATAGCGCTGAACCTGGGCGTGCCGGTCGGGCTCGCCGATCTGAAGACCAGCCTGGCGATCGGCGAACGGCCCAATCGCTCGCCCTGGCTGACGGTGACGGCCAACGGCCAGCCGATCATCCGCACGGCTCAGGCGCGGCTCTACGTGCGGGCCAAGACGGCGCAATCCCTGTCGGGTCTGGCGCGGGTCGAACTGCCGATCCTGATCGAAATGGCGGCGTCCGAGGCGCGGCTGAAGTCGCTGTCCTGCGATCCGGCGCACGCGGTCGAGGTCGATGTGCGGCCGGGCTTGGCGCGCGCATCGATCGGTGTGGTGGACGAGGCGAAGCTGGGCGACTTCAAGACCCCGCTGACGCCCCAGCGCGCGACCCTGCTGTCGGTCCTGGGCCTCGTCAGCATCACCGGCAAGGCCGATGTCGAGGCGGCGGACATCGGTTTCAGGCCGCTAAGGTTCGACGCGAGCGACATCGACAATCAGCGCACCAAGACCATGGCCTCGCGCAGCTTCGCCAGCGGGGCGGTCGCCAGCCTGCTGGCGCGGCTGGACGTGGATGTGAACGTGATCGGGCTGGGCTTGGGGCTCGGCGACCTGACCAAGGCCCTGGGGCGGCTGCTGGACCCGCTGGGGCCCGTGCTGGACGGCGCGCTCAATCCCGTGCTGGACCTGTTGGGCCTGAAGCTGGGCGAGGCCGATGTGACGGTCCACGGCCTGTCCTGCCCGACACCGGGGCGCGCGACCCCGCGTCTGGTCGGCTGAACCTTAGCCGCGGGCGGGACGCAGGCCTTCGGCCGAGGCCTGCTGCATGGCCGGACGCTTTTGACCGCCCGAGGCGATGATGCGGTCGATGCGGGCCTTTTCGGCGCGGAAGGCGGTCAGGTCGGCGTCGGCCAGTTCGGTGCCTTCCTGGGTGCGCACGCCGGCGGGATTGATCCGCTGGCCGCCGCGCCACAGCTCATAGTGAAGGTGCGGACCGGTCGAGGCGCCGGTCGAGCCGACATAGGCGACGATTTGACCCTGGCTGACCCGCTGGCCGGCGCGGATGCCCGAGCCGTAGCGCGACAGGTGGCCGTAGCCGCTTTCCAGACCGTTGTTGTGGCGGATACGCAGCCAGTTGCCATAGCCGCCCCAGCGGCGCGCCTCGACCACGACGCCATCGGCGGGGGCCACGACCGGCGTGCCGGTTCCGGCGGCGAAGTCGATGCCCTGGTGCATCTTCTTGTAGCCCGAGATCGGGTGGGTGCGGAAACCAAAGCCCGAGGACACGCGGCGGAAGTTCTGCAGCGGCGTGCGCATCATGGCCGAACGCAGGTTCTTGCCGTTCGAATCGAAGAACTGGGCCTCCTTCGCGCCGGCGGGCTTGAAGCGATAGAAGGTCACGCCGCGCAGTTCGGCGTACATCAGGTCGCCGACGTCCACCGTGCGGCCGGCCTCGGTCACTTCACGGTCGAAGACCATGGTGAACTCGTCGGTGGCGCGAATGTCGCGCTGCATGTCGAACTTGGTGGCGAACAGGCGGCTGGCGGAACGGACGATGGAGGCGGTGGCGCCCAGTTCACGCGCGCTGGCGGACAGGCTGCGCTCGACATCGCCCTTCAGGACGACCGTCTCGTGGGTGACTTTTTCTTCCAGCGAGCGCAGGCGAAGCGCGCCGTCGAAGCTGCGCGACACGGTCAGTTGCGACGCCGGGCCGGTGCGCATGGTCAGGCCGATCAGGCGGGCGTCGCCCCGGCCATTGCGCGGTTTGGCGATGGCGGTTTCGAACTTCAGTCCGGCGCGCAGATCCGCCAGGTCGAAGGCGTTGGCGACGGTGGCGGCGACGGCGCTGGCTTCTTCCGGCGCGACACCGGTGCGACGCACGGCCTGCTCGAAGGTTTCGCCGCGGCGGATCTGGACGTTGACGGCCTCGGGCGCGGTCAGGCCGGCGGGCGCGTTGGCGGCGGCGAAGGCCTTGGCTTCCATGGCCGCCATCTGGGCCGAGGTCAGGGCGGGAACTTCTTCGGCCTGAGCGGGTTGATAGGCTCGACCAGCGAGCATCGCCACCGAGATTGCAGCTGCCGCCGTAAGCATGTGCGGCGCGAGCCGCATCGGCTGGCGGCGTGGGTCGAACTGAGCCATCGGTCCCCGTCGTATTGCGACGCCTTAGGCGCCAAAGCTTTACTCGTTCTCGAAGATCGCGCCGTATCGCCCGTGGCGCGAAGGCGGTCCTATACCTCGCTTGTCTCATTTTGGAAAGCAGACCGTTACAAACGGTTAACGTGCGTCAGACAAAGCTCGACGGTGCGGGGATCCCGACCGGTCGATTCGCCGTTATCTGGCCCAGCTTGACCGGCAGGAAGCGGCGCCGAACACCGACCGTCACGCTTTGATCTTGTGCTGGGGATAAGGATGACCAAGGTGGACGGCCCGCTGTTTCAATCACGCGATCAATCCGTTTGACCGACACACCGTCCAAGCCAAAGCCAAAGCCAAAGCCGCAGGCCAAGACCCGTCGCATCCTGCGCGCCGTCGCAGTCGGCGTTCTGATTCTGGCGCTGCTGATCGGCGTGGTGGCGGCCCTGATCTATCTCAATCGCCGCGCGGTGGCGCGCAACGTCCTCGTCGGCTGGCTGGACCAGCGCGGCATCCAGGCCGATGTCGAGGTCGAGCGGATCGAGATCGACGGCTTCGTCGGCCGCATCCGCATCGGCGATCCCAAAAATCCCGATGTCGTCGTCGAGCGGGCCGAGGTCGATTACGCCGTCGCCCTGCCGTGGTCGCGGTCGGGCCTGGGCGTGACCCCCAGCCGCATCCGCCTGGTCCGGCCGGTGGTGCGGGCCAGCTGGAAGGGCGGAAAACTGTCGCTGGGCTCGTTGGACCCGCTGGTCAAGGAGTTCACCGGCGGGCCGCCGCGCCCGGATTCGCGCAGCCCCCTGGTCATCGTCGAGGGCGGTCGCGGACGGCTGTCCACCGAATACGGAACCCTCGATATTCTGGCCGACGCCCGGATCGACGATGGCAAGCTGATGCGCTTGGCGGCGCGCCTACCGAAAGCCGCGCTGAAGAGCGGCGAAGCGGAGGCCCAGGGCCTGTCCGGCATGCTGGACCTGACCACGACCGGCGACCGGATGGCGATCAAGCTGTCGGCCGCCGCCGAGACCTTCGCGACACCGGCGGCCCGAGGGCAGGGGGCTGCGCTGACGCTGACCGGCGATCTGCCCTATCCGGATCTGAAGACGCGGCGCGGCGACGGCCGGGCGGTTCTGGACGCCCGCCTGACCGGCGAGCGCCTGGGAACCCCGACGCTCAGCGCCCGCAGCGCCGATGTCGCCGCCCGGTTCGACGGCGTCGTCTCCGGCTGGATCGAAACCTTCCGGCTGGACGGCGAAGTCACGACCGCGCTGAAGGCGGCGGCCGTCGAGGGCGCGGACCTGCGCATCGCCGATGTCGCCGCGACGGCGACGCGGGGCAAGCTGACGATGTCGCGCGACGACGCCGTGCGCTGGCGCATGCAGGGGCCGCTGTCCCTGACCGCCGGTTCGGGACGGACGGGTCAGACGACGATCGGCGGATTGTCGTTGACGTCGCGCGACCTGGCCTTGGGCGGAAAGGACGCGGCCTTCGAAGCGACCGGGCCCTTGAGCGCGACCTTCGACCGTTTCGGTTTCGGCGACCTGACGCTGAAGCGCGGCCGCGCCGACCTGGATCTGGACGTGGTCAGCGACGGCGGGGTTCAGATCGCGGCGAACGGATCGCTTCGCGCCGCGGACGGGGCCTGGCCCCTGTTCGGCGCGGTCGGCCGCGACGACATCGCCGAGCTGGCCGAGATGAAGCGCGCGCTGGGACGCTTCGCCCTGAACGCGCCCGCCATCCGCTTCGCCACGGGCGCGGCCGGCACGACCGTCGCCCTGTCGCGTCCCGTGACCCTGACGCCCGCCAACGGCGGCGTCCTGACGGTGGCTCAAGGTCAGGGCGGCGCCTATCAGGCCGAGCCGGGGCGGCTGGGCGGCGGGGCGCTGACCGTGACCGCAACGCGCGGCAAGGGCCTGCCGGAAATGTCCGTCGCGATCCCGAACTGGCGCCTGACCGAGGGCGGGTTCGAAGCCATGCTGGACGGTCGCGCCCGACTGGATTTCGACCTGGCGCGCGGCATCGACGCCCGGACGCGCGGCGTCCTGGCTATGAACGCCGGCCGGCTGACCTATGCGACATCGGACTGCGTCGACCTGACCGTCGAGCGGCTGGAGCTGGACGAGAACGACGTCCATCAGGTCGCCGGCAAGCTGTGTCCCCACGGCGGTCCGCTGTTGACGTCGAAGGACGGCGTCTGGCGCGTCGTGGGCGGTTTCGCCCAAGTCTCGGCCCAGGCGCCATTCCTCGGCATGCGGTTCGCCGACGCCTCGGGCCGTGTCACTGTCGATGGGACCAAGGCGGGCATCGGCTTGACCGCCAATGTGGCCGCCGCCCGCGTCATCGACGCCCTGACGCCGGAACGGTTCGAACCGCTTTCGGCCACAGGATCTGCGACGCTAGCCAACGAACGCTGGAGCGGCGCCTTCGATCTGAAGGGCACGGGCGCGGCGGCCGCCTATGATCTCGGCCGCCTGACCCTGGCGCACGATGGCCGCACCGGATCGGGCGGCATCGTCATCACTGCCCCGAACGTGACCTTCGCCGAGCATGGGCTTCAGCCGGCGATGCTCAGCCCCTTGGCCGCCGACTTCCTGCAGTCGCCGGTCGAGGGCGCCGTCAGCTTCGACGGGCGTTTCGACTGGACCAAGGACGCCGAACCGACCTCCAGCGGCCATCTGGTCACGCCGGGCCTGGATTTCGTCAGTCCGGTCGGGGCCGTGAAGGGCCTGCGCGGCGACATCGTCTTCAGCAGCCTGACGCCCCTGATCACCGCCCCGAACCAGAAGCTGACGGCCGACAGCCTGGCCGTCGGCACGGCGGTCACGGCGCTGGATGTGACCTTCTCGATCAACGAGGCCGGGGTGCTGATCGACGGCGCCCAGGTCGTCGCCGGCGGCGGGACGGTCTCGGTCGAGCCCCTCACCGTCCCGCTGGACGCCACCCAGCCCTACAGCGGCGTGATCGTGCTGGACCGGGTGCAGCTGGGCGATATCGTTGCCGACACCGGCTTTGACGACAAGGTTCAGCTGGACGCGGTCGTCTCCGGCCGCCTGCCCTTCATCATGGACCCCAAGCGCGGGCTCAAGATCACCGCCGGCAAGCTGGAGGCCGTGCAGCCGGGCCGCCTGTCGATCAAGCGGGATGTCCTGACCGATGTCGCCGCCAGCGGCGGCGGCGGCGAGGTGTCGGAAAACGTCGTCGAGGACCTGGCCTATCAGGCGATGGAAAATCTGTCCTTCGATCAGCTCAGCGCCGATGTGAACAGCCTGGACGGCGGCCGTCTGGCGGTCCTGTTCCACATTCGCGGCCGCCACGATCCTCCCAAACGCCAGGAGCTTCGCCTGACGATCGGCGAACTGATCAGCCGCCAGTTCCTGAACCGCAAACTGCCGTTGCCGTCGAACACCCAGATCGATCTGACGCTAGACACGACCCTGAACGCCAACCAGCTGATCTCGGATCTGCTGGCCGTCAATCGCGCGCGCCAGGGTCAGCAGGATGCGACGCCCGCGCCCGTCCCGGCGCCTGCCGATTGAACTTCACCATTCAGCGCGCGTTCATTGGACGGCGTGCTATTAGAGACATCACCCTCGGCCGAACCGGAGCCCACGTCATGATCCACAAGCGCCAATTGGCCGGCCTCGGTTTCGGAGCCGTCGTCGTCGCCCTCGCGGCCTGCGCCCCGACCATCCGTCTTGAGGTCGCGCCGATCCAGATCTACGCCAAGCTGGACGCCGACGTGCGCGTTCGGCTGGACCAGGAGCTGCAGCAGCTGTTGCAGCAGAACCCCAACCTCTTCTGATTTCCCGCTTCTCTCTGAAAGGGACAGGCTGACATGACCTTCCGCAAACTCTTCGTCATCGGCGCCGCCGTTGCGGCTCTGGGCGTCGCGGGCGCCGCCATCGCCCAGACCAGCGCCCAGAAGGCGCAGATCGACCAGGCAAAGGCCGCCGGCACCGTGGGTGAGCAGGCCGACGGTTATCTGGGCTTCCGCACCCCGACCTCGGACGCCAGCCTGCGCGCCGCGGTCGACGCAACCAACTCCGGCCGCCGCGCCGCCTACGCCCGCAGCGCCGCCGACGCCGGCACCTCGGCCGATGTCGCCGGCGCGCGGATGTTCGAGGCCCAGCTGCTGCCCCGCATCTCCTCGGGCCAATGGTACCGCAACGCCCAGGGCCAGTGGGTCCAGCGCTAACGACCGCATGTTTCCCACCCCTCGGGCGATATCCCGGGGGGTGTTTTTATCTGGCGATCAGTGACGGCGTCAGGCGGCGGCGCGTCGATCCATCAGCGCCGGCAGCAGCAGCCCTTCGGCCAGCGCCCTGACCACCGGCACGGCGACCGCGTCGCCCATCAGCTTCAGCGCCGCGCTTTCGCTCGACGGCAGGCGATAGTCGTCCGACACGCCCATCAGCCGCGCGGCCTCGCGCCCGGTCAGCCGCCGCACTCGCGCCAAGCCTCGATCGCACACCACCACATATTGACGCGACGAGCCGCCGGCCGGCGTCCTCAGGCATCCGGCCAGGCCATCGAACCGGATTTCCAGACGCTGCACCTTGTGGCCGTTCTCGGTCCGCACCCGGCGATAGGCGGCGCCGACGCAACGCTGACCCGACGCCAAGGCCGACACGATCCGGGCGCGGTGCAGCGGCGCGGCCAGGGCCAGGATGGCGTCCGCATCATCCAGCCAAGTGACGGCGTCGTCCGGCTCCAGAATGGCCGCCAGATCCAGATTGCGCTGCGACGGCGCAGGCAGCGACCACCAAGCCCAGGCCGCCTTCACCACCTCGGGCAGGCGCGCGTGGGCGGCGATGAGACGGGGTGAATGGAAGGGCTGGGTCGGACCGGCCGCGCGCGGCGCCTCGCCCTGAATGGCCACCACGAAAAGGCGCGGCCGCGACTGGGGGAGCCAGTGGGCGGCGTCCATCTCCAGCGCGCCGACCGTATAGCCCGCCTCGACCATCGCCGTGCAGACGGCCGCGAAATCCCGCCCCACTTCGGTCCCGGGCCCGGAAGTCAGCAGGCCGATGACGTTCTCCAGCACGATCACGCGCGGGCTGCGCCCCTCGGCCGTCAGCCCCTGCATCAACCGCCAAAAGCCCCAGAAGGCGCCCGACCGCCCGGCCTCCAGCCCGCCGCGCGCGCCCGCCAGACTGACGTCCTGACAGGGCGACGAGGCCCAGGCCATGTCCGGCCGTCCCGGCAGATCGTCGACGGTCAGGCTCCAGACATCGCCCTGACGAAACGGGGTATGTGGATGATTGGCTTTAAAGGCGCGCGCCTTGGCCCCGTCCATGTCGTTGGCGAAGACGGTGTCGATGCCGGCGGCGGACACTCCCAACCCCGCCAGGCCGCCCCCGGCGAAGAACTCGAATGCGGTGGGGCGAATCGACATGGGACCAGCATAACCCAGCCGCGCCCCTTGACCGAGGGCGGCGGGGACCTCACCTGCGCCCGAACCAAAAGGAGCCGTCATGCGCCTCATTCCGCTCGCCGCCGCCCCGTTCGCCATCGCCCTCGCCGGTCTTTCGCTCAGCGCCTGTTACGACCGCGAGGAGTCCAAGCCCAAGCCGGCGCCCCAGCCCCAGGCCGCCGTCACCCTGGGCGGGGTCGATCTGGGCCAGCCGGTGCGGGCGCTGGGGACTGAACCCTTCTGGGGCGTGGAGATCACGCCGGACGCCCTGATCTACACCCGCGTTGATCAGCCGACCCAGCGCGCGCCGAACCATGGCGCGACGGTGCAAGGCACGGTCGCGACCTTCGCCAGCTCGACCAATCTGAACAAGGCGCTGAACGTCGTGCTGATCGCCACCGAATGTTCGGATGGCATGAGCGACCGCACCTATCCGCTGACGGCCAAGGTCGAGATCGGCGACGACGAGCTGACCGGCTGCGCGGCGCCCGCGTCGATGCTGACCACCCAGCCCGCGCCCTAAAGCGTCACCACCATTCGGCGTCGCGCAGCATCCGGGCGTAGCGGCGGCTGACCGGCGCCGACAGGCCGCCGTCCAGCGTCAGGGTCGCGCGGCCGTCGCCGCGTTCGACGGCGCGCACCGCCTCGCGCGCCACCCACCAGCTGCGGTGCGTCTGGGCGCCCTCCAGCCCCTCCAGTTCCTCCACCGCGTCCGACAGCCGCATCAGGATCAGGTCCGACCCCCGGTCGGTGTGGATGCGCAGATAGTGGTCCTCGGCCTGCACCGCCCGGATCGTCGCGCCTTTCAGCTTCATGGGCAGACGGTCCAGAAACCGAACCGGGCGGGCCGCTGTCTCAGGCGGCGCCGCGTGGGTCTGGACCGGTACGGCCCGCCCCAGAAAGACGTTCAACGTCGTCACCGCCGCCGTGATGACCACGACGGGCACGACCAGTTCCGGCAGCACCGCCAGCGGATAGAGCCTCTGGGCGAAGAACAATCCCGTCGCCGCCCAGACCAGCACGCACAGCGGCCCGGTTATCACGACCACCATGATCGCGATGGTCAGCCACGGCCGCTCGTCCGAATCCAGAAACCGGCTGACCAGCACCCCGCATAGATGGCCCCACAGCCCGCCCAGCACCATAACCAGCACCCAATAGGACAGCCGTACGGGCAACGACGCGCCCGCGCTGCCGAAGGCGCCGGTCACCGCCAGAAAGACGCCTGCCAGAACGGCGACGATGAGACCGCGCAAGAAGGTGCGGCGGCGGTCGGCGGCAGGGGAGGTCATCTGGGCTTTCGCAGTCGGAAGATCGCGTCTTGAAACCACGATTTTCGGCCGGGCGAAAGCCGGGCGCGCGACGGCGCCCCGGCGTGACCGATCAGCCCTGGCGCGGGGTCATTCCCGCCACGGCGCGGAAACCGGCCGCCGCGAACCGGACCATATAGTCGCCGGCCGTCTCTAGATCGCCGGATCGCGCCCGCCCGTTCGACAGCCGGTCCAGACGTCCCGTCTCGCCCAGCGTCAGGGTCAGGGCGCCCGACAGATTGTGATAGCCCCAGTACAGGTCGACCTCGCTTGCGTCGGGCAGCACCTTGGCGATCAGCTCGATCAGCCGGTGGATGGCCGGGTCGAAATAGCGCGCCATCGTCTCGCCGCCGAAACTGGGGTTGGCGTTGGTCTGGGCCACCAGGGCGGAATAGTGTTTCCAGCCCGGTCCGCCCTTCAGCGACCATTCGAACGGCGGCCGTAGGAAGGCCTCCAACAGCCCCTCCAGCGTCATGTCGTCGCCCGCCGTCTCGGCATAGCGGTCGATGGCGGCGACGCGGTCGTCGTTCCAGACCTCGGCCCGGCGCAGGAAGACGGCGTCGAACAGCTCGCGCTTGGCGCCGAAATAGTAGTGGACCAGGGCCGTATCCACGCCCGCCTCGCGCGCCACCTCGCGGATGGTGACGCCGTAGAAGCCGTGTTTGGAAAACAGGTCCTCGGCCGCATCCAGGATCAGATCGCGCGTCTCGCCCGCCGCCTTGGCCTCGGTCTTGGGCGGCCGACCACGCCGCGCAGGCGCAGCGCCCGCCGCCTTGCGACGCGCGGCGGCGACAGGGCGGGGAAGGGGGGCGGCGGCGTCCGGCTTGCTCATCCTGCAAGGCTAGGCGCACGACCGCGACGGTGCAACGGCGCCACGGTCGGCGATCCAAGTGACGCTGCGTCAGTCCAGTGTTTGACAGACGGCCGAAACCGGGTAGGGTCCGTGAAAATCATTGAACGCTGAATAAAAGCGTCCATCGGGCTGGAAACGATAAAGGGGTCTAGGATCATGAACCGTCATGTGAAGTGCGCGCTGCTGGCCGGCGCGGCGTGGGGCGTGCTTGCGGGGGCTTCGGTCGCCCAGGACGCGGAGGCGACCGCTCAGGCCGCGAACGCCCAGGATGCGGCCACCGTCGACGACATCGTCGTCACCGCCCGCCGCCGCGCAGAAAGCCTGCAGGACGTGCCGGTCGCCGTGACCGCCGTCAGCGGCGAACAGCTTGAGGCGCGCGGCGCCCTGGACATCACCGAACTGGCGCGCTCGACGCCCAGCCTGACGCTGAACGCCGCGCGGGGCTCGAACTCGACCCTGATTTCCTTCATTCGTGGCGTGGGCCAGCAGGATCCCCTGTGGGGCTTTGATCCCGGCGTCGGCCTGTATATCGACGACGTCTATGTGGCCCGTCCGCAGGCCGCCGTTCTGGACATCTTCGACGTGGAGCGGGTCGAGGTGCTGCGCGGTCCGCAAGGCACGCTTTACGGCCGCAACACTATCGGCGGCGCCATCAAATACGTCACCAGCCGCATCAATGCCGACGAGCCCGAGGGACGCCTGCGCGCCGCCTACGGCAGCTATAACCAGCGCGACGTGATCGCCAGCGCCCAGCTGCCGTTCAGCGACGAGTTCAAGGTCTCCGCCGCCCTGGCCCGCTATCTGCGCGACGGCTATGGCAAGAACCTGAACACCGGCAACGAACACTACAACAAGGACGTGACCGCCTTCCGCGCTAGTGCGGAATGGAGCCCGACCGACAGCCTGTTCTTCCGTCTGGCCGGCGATCTGGTGAACGACGACTCCAACGCGCGCCACGGCCACCGCGAGTTCGCCCCGTCGCCCGCCGATGTCTATGACACCAACGCCGGCGCCGGCGACAAGAACCGCGTCCAGACTCGCGGCGTGTCGCTGACCGGCGAGTGGGAGATGAGCGACATGTTCACCTTCAAGTCGATCACCGCCTATCGTGAAGGCCTGACGCGCGGCAACATCGACTTCGACAACCTGCCCCAGCCCATCCTCGACATCCCCGCCGCCTATGACGACGACCAGTTCAGCCAGGAATTCCAGGTTCTGGTCAGCGCGGGCCGCCTGAACGGCGTCGCCGGCGTCTTCTACATGGACGCCAACGCCTCGGGCGCGTTCGACACCGTCGTGGGTCTGGCCAATCTGACGACCCTGACCTCGGGTTCTGTGGCGACCAAGAGCTACGCCGCCTTCGCCGACTTCTCCTATGACTTCACAGACGCCCTGTCGCTGTCGGTCGGCGGACGCTTCACCAAGGACGAGAAGGAAGGCACCGTCTTCCGTCAGCAGTATCTGGGCATCCGCAGCCCCTATTTCGGCAACAACGCCGCCGTACCGCTGGGCGCGCCGCGCACCAACTACACCCGCACGCGCGAGTTCGAGAAGTTCACGCCGCGCGTCTCGGTCAACTACAAGTTCGGCCCCGATCTGACGGCCTACGCTTCGTGGGGCGAGGGCTTCAAGTCGGGCGGCTTCGACATGCGCGGCGATGCGGTCCTGTATCCCGCCACCGTCAACGGCTATGCGCCCGAGACCGTCGAGACCTACGAGATCGGGCTGAAGGGTTCGCTGCTGGATCGTCGCCTGACCTTCGCCACCGCGATCTTCGATTCCAGCTACGAGAACCAGCAGATCACGACCCAGTATCCGGCCGGCGCCACCGTCGCCTCGGTGGTGGACAATGTCGGCTCGTCCTCGATCCGCGGTTGGGAGTTCGAAGGCCGCGTGCGCGCCACCGACGCCCTGACGTTCAACGCCTCGCTGAGCTACATCGACGCGAAGTTCGACCAGTTCCTGGCCTATATCCCGACGGCCTCGGGCAATACGTCCTGCCCGACCCTGCCGGGCTGCGTCGTCGACGTATCCTCGCAGCGCGACTTCCAGAACACGCCGGAATGGACCGGATCGATCTCGGCCAACTACAACTGGGTCATGGAGAACGGTTCGTCGATCGCCTTCATCCCGTCGGTCGCCTACCGCGGCGCCTATCAGCAGTTCGAAACGCCCGCGCCGCTGCTCGATCAGGACGCCTACTGGATGTATGACGCCAGCATCGTCTGGACCTCGTCCGACGACCGCCTGACCTTCGGCGTCCACGGCAAGAACCTGGGCGACGAACGCTATCGCGTCGGCGGCTATACCTTCCCCGGCGCCCTGACCGGCAACTCGATCATCGGCTTCTACGGCCCGCCGCGCACCGTCACGGCGACCCTGGGTCTGAAGTTCTGATCCACATCCATAACGCCTGACGACGAGGGGCGGCGGTCTCCGGGCCGCCGCCCTTTTCGCTTTGTCGGGCCTATTTTGCACAGGCTCGACTTGCGGATAGGCTCGCCGCAACGAACAACAAGACGCCGAGGGGAAACGCCGATGACGACGGAGACGCTGACGGTCCAGGAGGCGCGGCCCGAGCGGCCTGAGCGGCCCGGCTACCGCTACTATGTGCTGGCGGTTCTGATCCTGATCTACATGCTGAACTTCCTGGATCGCCAGATCATCGGCATCCTGGCCGCGCCGCTGAAAGAAGAGTTCGGCATGTCCGACAGCCAGTTCGGCCTGTTGGGCGGCATCGCCTTCGCCTCGGTCTATTCGACATTGGCCATTCCTCTGGCCTGGCTGGCGGACCGATTCAGCCGGGTCTGGATCATGACTGGCGCCTTGGCCGTCTGGTCGGGCTTCACCGCCCTATGCGGCATGGCCGGGTCGTTCGGCCAGCTGTTCCTGTGCCGGATGGGCGTGGGCATCGGCGAGGCGGGCGGCGTGGCTCCGGCCTATTCGCTGATCGCCGACTATTTCCCGCCGCATCAGCGCGCGCGGGCCATGGCGGCCTTCGCCTTCGGCATTCCGCTGGGCATGGCGGCGGGGACCCTGGTCGGCGGTCTGCTGGCGGCGACCTACGGCTGGCGCACCGCCTTCATCGTGGTCGGCCTGCTGGGCGTGCTGGTCGCACCCCTGCTGCGTCTCACGGTGCGTGATCCCAGGCGGGGCGGCACAGACGCCATCAAGACCGAAGCGCAGGTCGCGGCCCTGGCGGCCGCGCCGGTCGGCACCGATCGGGCCGGCAAGATCGCCGCGCAGATCATGCTGGGGCTTGGCGCCGGTTTGCTGATCCTCGGCGCCTTGAGCTGGCTGATGGGCATGTCGCTGGGCAATCCGCTGGTGCTGGCGTTCGGCGGCCTGCTGGCGGTGGTGATCGGCGTTTCGCTGATGATCGCGCGGCGCACCGCTTCGGTGGTTATCAAGAAGTCCAGCTTCTGGCTGCTGGGCCTTGGCGCCGCCTCGTCGTCGGTGTGCGGCTATGGCGTGGCCGGCTGGCTGCCGCTGTTCTTCATGCGCAGCTTCGACCTGACCCTGAAACAGACCAGCATTTATTATTCCGGCATTGCCCTGATCGGCGGCATCCTGGGCATCTGGCTGGGCGGCATGATCGCCGACAAGCTGTCCAAGAAGGGCAAGGGCGCCTATCCGCTGACGCCCGCCGTCGCCTTCCTGATCTCGGCGCCGTGCTTCATCCTGGCTATGAACTCGCCCTGGCTGATCGGCCTGGTTCTGCCCGGCGGCGGCAGCCATGTCCAGCAGCTGACCCTGGCCTTCCTGATCTTCCTGTTGCCGACCGGATTGAACCTGGCCTGGCTGGGCCCGATCACGGCGGCGGTTCAGCATTTGGTGCCGGCGGCCATGCGTTCCACCGCCTCGGCCCTGTTCCTGCTGCTGAACAATCTGCTCGGGATCGCGGTCGGCTTCTACTATTTCGGCTGGATGAGCGACCTGCTGGCGCCGCGCTTCGGCGAGGAAAGCCTGCGCTGGGCCATCTACACCGGCATGGGCTTCTATGTGCTGGCCGCGATCCTGCTTATCGGGGCGTCGCGCACCCTCAAGAAGGACTGGGTCGACTAAAGGGGGCCTGTGGACGGTTGCACCTGCGAAGGGGTGGGGCCTATAAGCCCCGCAACTCTCCCAGCAGCGGTTGCGACGGTCCCCCATGAACATTCACGAATATCAGGCCAAGCAGGTCCTCAAAGGCTTCGGCGCACCCATCGCCGAAGGCGTCGCGGTGACGTCGGTCGATCAGGTCGAGGCGGCCGCCAAGTCGCTGCCCGGTCCGCTCTATGTCGTGAAGTCGCAGATCCACGCCGGCGGCCGCGGCAAGGGCAAGTTCAAGGAACTGCCGGCCGACGCCAAGGGCGGCGTTCGCCTGGCCTTCTCGGTCGAGGAAGCCGTCGCCCACGCCAAGGAAATGCTGGGCAACACTCTGGTCACCGCCCAAACGGGCGACGCCGGCAAACAGGTCAACCGCCTCTACATCGAGGACGGCGCCGACATCGAGCGTGAACTGTACTGCTCGCTGCTGGTCGATCGCGCCTATGGCCGCATCGCCTTCGTCGTCTCGACCGAAGGCGGCATGGACATCGAAACCGTCGCGCACGACACGCCCGAGAAGATTCAGAACATCGTCATCGACCCGAGCGCGGGCGTGACCGACGCCGACGTCGCCGCCATCACCGCCGCCTACGGCCTGACGGGCGCCGCGGCCGAAGACGCCAAGTCGCTGTTCCCCGCCCTGTACAAGGCCTTCGTCGAGAAGGACATGGACATGCTGGAGGTGAACCCCCTGATCGTGATGAAGGACGGCCATCTGCGCGTTCTGGACGCCAAGGTCAGCTTCGACGGCAACGCCCTGTTCCGCCACGACGACATCAAGGAACTGCGCGACGAAACCGAAGAAGACGCCAAGGAAATCGAAGCGTCCAAGTGGGATCTCGCCTACGTCTCGCTGGACGGCAACATCGGCTGCATGGTCAACGGCGCCGGTCTGGCCATGGCGACGATGGACATCATCAAGCTGTACGGCAAGGAGCCGGCCAACTTCTGCGACGTCGGCGGCGGCGCCGGCAAGGAGAAGGTCGCGGCGGCCTTCAAGATCATCACCGCCGACCCGAACGTCCAGGGCATCCTGGTCAACATCTTCGGCGGCATCATGAAGTGCGACGTCATCGCCGAGGGCGTGGTCGCGGCCGTGAAGGAAGTGGGCCTGAAGGTGCCGCTGGTGGCGCGTCTGGAAGGCACCAACGCCGAGCTGGGCAAGAAAATCCTGAACGAGTCGGGCCTGACCATCCAGGCCGCCGACGACCTCGACGACGCCGCCCAGAAGATCGTCGCGGCGGTCGGCTAAGGCTTCGGCCTTACTCGCCACCGCCCCGCTGACACATCGAATTCAGAGCACAGACCCATGTCCATTCTCGTCGACAAGAACACCAAGATCATCGTCCAGGGCCTGACCGGCAAGACCGGCGGCTTCCACACCGAACAGGCCCTGGCCTATCACGGCACCCAGATGGTCGCCGGCGTGCATCCCTCCAAGGGCGGCACGAACTGGACCGGATCGCACGATGAGAGCCTGCCGATCTATGCCTCGGTCGCCGAAGCCCGTGACGCTACGGGCGCCGACGCCTCGGTGATCTACGTTCCGCCGTCGGGCGCGGCCGCCGCCATCATCGAAGCCATCGACGCCGAAATCCCCTTCATCACCTGCATCACCGAGGGCATCCCGGTGATGGACATGGTCAAGGTCAAGCGTCGCCTGGAAGGCTCCAAGTCGCGCCTGCTGGGCCCGAACTGCCCCGGCATTCTGACGCCGGACGAGTGCAAGATCGGCATCATGCCGGGCAACATCTTCAAGAAGGGCTCGGTCGGCATCGTGTCGCGTTCGGGCACCCTGACCTATGAAGCCGTGTTCCAGACCACCAACGAAGGCCTGGGTCAGACCACGGCCGTCGGCATCGGCGGCGACCCGGTCAAGGGCACCGAGTTCATCGACGTGCTGGAGCTGTTCCTGGCCGACGAGGAAACCACTTCGATCATCATGATCGGCGAAATCGGCGGCGGCGCGGAAGAAGACGCCGCCCAGTTCCTGATCGACGAAGCCAAGAAGGGCCGCAAGAAGCCGATGGCCGGTTTCATCGCGGGCCGTACCGCTCCGAAGGGCCGCACCATGGGCCACGCCGGCGCGGTCGTCTCGGGCGGCAAGGGCGATGCGGAATCCAAGATCGCGGCGATGGAAGCCGCCGGCATCCGCATGTCGGAATCGCCCGCGCGCCTCGGCAAGACCCTGGTCGAAGTGCTGAAGGGCTAAGCCTTTCCAAGTGCGCGCTGCGCGCGGGCGCTATCGCTCGCCGCGCGGCGGCTCGCTGCTTGAGCGCCTTTTCGGCATCAAAAATGCCGTGTGACGCATCGATGGACGCCCTCGGCTCAGGCCGGGGGCGTTTTTTCTTGGGCTTGCGACCAATTTCCTACCAAATTGCCCCGTTTCGGTCATGACCCGTCAGGAAACGACGCCTATATGACGGGCGCGCCCCTCACGGAGATGTGTCCGTCGGGGCCCAGGGATTGCGAAACGATGGCGGACGATGCCGGTCGGCTGAACCAGGTCTTTGCCGAGACCTCATTCCTCTACGGGTCCAATGCGGCCTACGTCGAGGAGCTTCAGGAGAAGTGGGCGAAAGACCCCGGCTCCGTTTCCGCCGAATGGAAAGCCTTCTTCGACCAGCTGCGCGACAACGCCGCGCTGGTGACCGCCTCGGCCGGCGCCGGCGGCTGGGGTCGCGGCGTGGCGACCGAACCCACGGAGGAGACCGGCGTCTTCGACGGTCGTTGGCCGGCCCCGAAGCCCGATCCCAAAAAGGCCGGCGCTGCGCCGGCTGCTGCTGCGCCCAAGGCCGCGTCCGCCGACGTCTCGGCCGATGCGATCCGCGCCGCCGCCCACGACTCCATCCGCGCCCTGATGCTGATCCGCAGCTATCGCGTGCGCGGGCACCTGCAGGCCAAACTGGACCCGCTGGGCATCGAACAGCCGGTCGAGAACCCCGAGCTGACGCCCGAGTTCTACGGCTTCACCGGCGCCGATCTGGACCGTCCGATCTTCCTGGACGGCGTGCTTGGTCTTCAGACCGGCACGATCCGCGAAGTGCTGGAGATCCTGAAACGCACCTATTGCGGCAATATCGGCATCCAGTTCATGCATATTGCTGAACCGGAAGAGAAATCCTGGCTGCAGCAGCGGTTCGAGGGCGCCGACAAGTTCGAGCAGAACGCCTTCTCCAAGGAAGGCAAGCTGGCCATCCTGTCCAAGCTGGTCGAGGCCGAAGGTTTCGAACGCTTCCTGCACAAGCGCTTCCCCGGCACCAAGCGGTTCGGCCTGGACGGCGGCGAGGCCATGGTCCCGGCGCTGGAGCAGGTCATCAAGCGCGGCGGTTCGCTGGGCGTCGACGAGGTCGTACTGGGCATGGCTCACCGCGGCCGCCTGAACGTCCTCGCCGCCGTTATGGGCAAGCCCTACAAGGTCATCTTCCACGAGTTCCAGGGCGGCTCGGCGGTGCCGAGCGACATCGAGGGCTCGGGCGACGTCAAATATCACATGGGCGCCTCGTCGAACCGCGAGTTCGACGGCAACCACGTCCACCTGTCGCTGACCGCCAACCCGTCCCACCTCGAGATCGTCAACCCGGTCGTGCTGGGCAAGGCCCGCGCCAAACAGGCGTTCGACATTCGCGAGGCCAACGAGGGCGTGCCCGAGGGCCAGTGGGCGCTGGACCGTTCCAAGGTCGTGCCCCTGCTGATCCATGGCGACGCCGCCTTCGCCGGCCAGGGCGTGGTCGCGGAATGCTTCGCCCTCATGGGACTGAAGGGCTACCGCACGGGCGGCACGCTGCACTTCGTCATCAACAACCAGATCGGCTTCACCACCAGCCCGCGCAACTCGCGCTCGTCGCCTTATCCGTCGGACGTGGCCCTTATGGTCCAGGCGCCGATCTTCCACGTCAACGGCGACGACCCCGAGGCGGTCGTCTTCGCGTCCAAGGTGGCCACCGAATACCGCCAGAAGTTCCACAAGGACGTGGTGGTGGACATGTTCTGCTACCGCCGCTTCGGCCACAACGAAGGCGACGATCCCACCTTCACCCAGCCGCTGATGTATTCGAAGATCCGCGCCCAGCCCTCGACCCGCGAACTGTATTCGCAGCGTCTGGTGGCCGAAGGCGTGATCAGCCAGGCCGAGGTGGACGCCGAGGTCGAGCGGTTCGAGAAATTCCTCGACGAGCAGTTCGAGGCCGGCAAGACCTGGTCCGCCGAAAAGGCCGACTGGCTGGACGGCCAGTGGCAGGGCTTCCAGTCGCCCAAGGACGAGCTGCGCGGCGACACCGCCGTGCCGCTGGCCAAGCTGACCGACCTGGGCCACCGCCTGACCACGATCCCCAACAGCGTCGACATGCACAAGACGCTGAAGCGCGTCATCGACGGTCGCCGTGAAGCCATCACCTCGGGTCAGGGCCTGGACTGGGCCACGGCCGAGAGCCTGGCCTTCGCCAGCCTGGTGGATGAAGGTTTCCCGATCCGTCTGTCGGGTCAGGATTCGGTGCGCGGCACCTTCTCGCAGCGTCACTCTGGCATCATCGATCAGACGACCGAAGAGCGCTACATCCCGCTGAACAACCTGCGCGAAGGCCAGGCCAATTTCGAAGTCATCGACTCCGCCCTGTCTGAAGAGGCGGTGCTGGGCTTCGAGTACGGCTACTCGCTGGCCGACCCCAATACGCTGGTCATGTGGGAGGCCCAGTTCGGCGACTTCGTGAACGGCGCCCAGGTGGTGATCGACCAGTTCATCTCTTCGGGCGAACGCAAATGGCTGCGCATGAGCGGCCTGACCATGCTGCTGCCGCACGGCTATGAAGGCCAGGGACCGGAACACTCCTCGGCCCGTCTGGAGCGCTTCCTGCAACAGTGCGCCGAAGACAATATGCAGGTCGCCAACTGCACCACCCCGGCCAACTACTTCCACATCCTGCGTCGCCAGATGCACCGGCCGTTCCGCAAGCCGCTGATCCTGATGACGCCCAAGTCGCTGCTGCGTCACAAGAAGGCGGTCTCGTCCATGGCGGACCTGGCGGAGGGCTCGGCCTTCCACCGCGTCCTGCACGACGACGCCCAGACGCGGCCGGAGATCGCCGGCATCACGATCAAGGCGGACAAGGACATCCGCCGCGTCATCCTGTGTTCGGGCAAGGTCTATTACGACCTGTTGGACGCGCGCGAGAAGAAGGCCAAGGACGGCCAGGCGGTGGACGACGTCTACATCCTGCGTCTGGAGCAGTTCTATCCGTGGCCGATCCAGTCGCTGCGCAAGGAACTGGCCCGCTTCCCCAACGCCGAACTGGTCTGGTGCCAGGAAGAGCCGAAGAACATGGGTGGCTGGACCTTCGTGGATCCGTGGCTGGAGCTGACGCTGGACAAGCTGGACGTGAAGGCCAAGCGCGCCCGCTACGTCGGCCGTCCCGGCTCGGCCTCGACCGCCGCCGGTCTGATGAGCCGGCACCTGAAGGAACTCGAAGCCTTCACGACTGAAGCCTTCGCCTGATACACGTATAAAAGACCGACTAGAGACGAGCTGGACCTGACATGGCCGATATCCTGACCCCCGCCCTCGGTGAATCAGTCACCGAAGCCACCATCGCAAAGTGGACCAAGAAGGTCGGTGATCCGGTCAAGAAGGACGAGCTGCTGGTCGAGCTGGAGACCGACAAGGTCTCGCTGGAGGTCGTCTCGCCCGCCGACGGCGTGCTGGGCGACATCAAGGCGGCCGAGGGCGACAATGTCGTTCCCGGCACGGTCCTGGGTTCGGTGACGGAAGGCGCGTCCGCCCCCGCTCCGGCCGCTGCGCCCGCCGCTGCCCCTGCCAAGGCCGCCAAGGCTGACGCCAGGGCCGCGCCGGCCGCCGCTGCTCCGGCCGCCGCCGCCGCGATCGACATCACCGTGCCGGTCATGGGCGAGAGCGTCGCCGAGGGCTCGATGGGCAAGTGGGTCAAGAAGAACGGCGACACGGTCAAGAAGGACGAACTGCTGGTCGAGATCGAGACCGACAAGGTCGCGGTCGAAGTCTCCGCCCCGGCTGACGGCGTTCTGACCATCGCCGCCGACGAAGGCGCGACCGTCACGCCGGGCCAGAAGATCGGCTCGATCTCGGGTTCGGGCGCCGCCGCATCGGCTCCCGCCGCCGCCGCTCCGGCCCCTGCAGCCGCGCCCGCCAACACCGGCTCTGCTCAGGTTTCGGGCGCCAAGAACGAAACCCTGTCGCCCGCTGTCCAGCGCGTGGTCGGCGAGAACAATCTGGATCCCAAGGCCATCAACGCCACGGGACCGAAGGGCAACATCACCAAGGCCGACGCCATCGCCGCCATCGGCCAGGCCTCGGCTCCGGCCCCTGCCACCGCCGCAGCGCCCGCCGCCCCGCGTGCCGACCAGCCGCGCGAAGAGCGGGTGAAGATGACGCGCCTGCGTCAGACCATCGCCCGTCGTCTGAAGGAATCGCAGAACACGGCCGCCCAGCTGACCACCTTCAATGAGGTGGACATGACCAACGTCATGGCCCTGCGCGCCCAGTACAAGGACGTGTTCGAAAAGCGTCACGGCGTGAAGCTGGGCTTCATGTCCTTCTTCACCAAGGCCGTCGTCGCGGCCCTGCATGAGATCCCGGCCGTCAACGCCGAGATCGACGGCACCGACATCATCTACAAGAACCACTACGACATCGGCGTCGCCGTCGGCACCGACAAGGGTCTGGTGGTTCCGGTCCTGCGCGACGCGGACACGCTGTCGCTCGCCGGCATCGAAAAGGGCATCGGCGCCCTGGGCAAGGCCGCACGTGACGGCTCGCTGACCATGGATCAGATGCAGGGCGGCACCTTCACCATCACCAACGGCGGCACCTATGGCTCGCTGATGTCGACGCCGATCCTGAACGCGCCGCAGTCGGGCATCCTGGGCATGCACAACATCGTCCAGCGCCCGATGGCCATCAATGGCGAGGTCAAGATCCGCCCGATGATGTATCTGGCCCTCAGCTACGATCACCGCATCGTGGACGGCAAGGAAGCCGTGACCTTCCTGGTCCGGGTCAAGGAGCTGCTGGAAGATCCGGCGCGGGCCCTGCTGGACCTATGATTTCCTGAAAGGCGGCGATGATCTCGCCGCCTTTTTCTTTGCTGCGAGGCGCGACCATGCTGACCCTATACGCCGCGACCGGATCCTGCAGCCGGGCCAGCCATATCGCGCTGGAAGAGTCCGGGCTGGCCTATGAAGTTCGTCTGGTCGACTTCGCCAGGGCCGAGCAACGTGAGCCGGCCTATCTGGCGATCAATCCCAAGGGGCGCGTTCCTGCGCTCGCGACCGATCAGGGCGTCCTGACCGAGAGCCCGGCCATTCTGGCGCACATCGCCGCCCTGTCGCCGCCCGGCCTGTTGGCGCCGACCGATCCCTTCGCCTTTGCGCGGATGCAGTCGTTCAACCTCTATCTGGCCACCACCGTCCACGTCGCCCACGCCCACGGTCGCCGCGCCGCGCGCTGGAGCGACGACGCCGCCGCCCAGGCGTCGATGGCGGCCAAGGTCACGCAGAACATGCGCGACGGCTTCGCTTTGATCGAGGCGGACCTGACAGGCGAATGGGCGATGGGCGACGCCTATACGGTCGCGGACCCCTATCTGTTCACCTTCGCCGGCTGGCTGGAAAGCGATGGCGTGGACATCGCCGCGTTTCCTCGCGTCCAGGCGCATTTCGAGCGCATGAAGGCGCGTCCGGCGGTCCAGCGCGCGCTGGCCGCCAAAGCTTAGCGGGCGCGCTCGCAGACCAACGGTTGTGTCTAATTTGCGCCGGTCGTTAACGATCCGAATCGGCGTCGCATTTTCCCTGATTACAACCGCAGAAAATGGCGCCTTATTTCGGACATGGAGTGGGCGGCGCGCGCGATAGGGATGTTCTACGTCTTGGGCGGACTGATGCTTTTGTATCAGGCCTGGCTCAACTGGCGTCTGCAACGGGCCTTGTCCGGCGTCATCGCCGTTCCCGCAGACGATCAGATCGCAGACGGCGTGATCGCCGTGGGCGGTGTGGTGGTCCTGATGTCGGGCGTCGCGCTGGCGGCGCTCAGCGCCTGGGCCGTGGTCGCGTTCCTCGCCGGTTGGGCGATCCAGGCCGCCTATCTACTGTGGGTCAACCGCGCCGATCTCGACAGCCCGCTGGCCAGCGGCCGGCTGAAGTCGGTGCATGCCTTCGCCGCCTATACCGCCGTCACTGGCGTGGTGCTGTGGCTGCCACTGACCGGCGTCCTGGGCTGATCAACCGAACTCGGCTTCCAGGTCGGCCAGACGCGCCGCCTGGTCCTCGGCGATCAGGGCGTTCAGCAGCGGATCGATGTCGCCTTCCATGATCTGGGGCAGGCTGTGCAGGGTCAGGTTGATGCGGTGATCGCTGACCCGCCCTTGCGGATAGTTGTAGGTGCGGATCCGTTCAGACCGGTCGCCCGACCCGACTTGGGACTTGCGGCTGTCCGAGCGGGCCAGATCCTTGGCCTGGCGCTGCATGTCGTACAGCCGCACGCGCAGGTTCTTCATCGCCTTGTCGCGGTTGACGTGCTGGGACTTCTCCGACGACGTCACCATGATGCCGGTAGGCAGGTGGGTGATGCGCACGGCGGAATCGGTCGTGTTGACGTGCTGCCCGCCCGAACCCGACGCGCGGAAGGTGTCGATGCGGATGTCCTTGTCGTGGATTTCGATCTCCACGTCTTCGACCTCGGGCAGGACCGCCACCGTCGCCGCGGAGGTGTGGATGCGCCCCTGCGACTCGGTCGTCGGCACGCGCTGGACCCGGTGAACGCCGCTCTCGAACTTCAGCCGGCCGAACACGCCTTCGCCGGTCACCGTGGCGATGATTTCCTTATAACCGCCGGCGTCGCCCTCGGTCGCCGAATCCAGCTCGATCCGCCAGCCGCGCGTGGAGGCGTAGCGCGAATACATGCGGAACAGGTCGCCCGCGAACAGGGCCGCCTCGTCCCCTCCGGTGCCGGCGCGCACTTCCAGCACGGCCGAGGCGTTCTCGTCGGCGTCGCGCGGGGCCAGAAGCAGCGCGACCTCGCGTTCCAGCTCGGGCAGCCTGTCGGTCAGCGCCCGCAGCTCCTCCTCGGCCATCGCCGCCATTTCCGGATCGGCCGTCATGGCTTCCAGGTCCGCCATTTCGGCGCGCGCCCGGGCCAGGCCCTGGACCGCATCGACGACGGGCTTCAGCTCGGCGTGCTCCTTGGACAGCCGCACGATCTCGGCGCCGTCGGTCGCCGAACCCATGCGCGCCTCCACCTCGTGGAAACGGTCGAGCACCTGATCGAGACGGGCCTGGGGCAGTCGCAAGAGGGAAATGTCCTGAGAAAAAGCGGAGCGCCGTCCTTACCCGCCGGGGGGGCTCGTGTCGATTGCAAGCCGTGTTTGGGCGTGGGGCGGCACCGGCGCCGCGCTTGTGATCGGCGATCACGGCCGGGTCACGATGGCGTCAGTCGCGGTGACGCAATCGGCTCAAAGCCATTAGTTGAGATCGAACAACCGTGAGGAGGACGCCATGTTCGATCGCCCGCCCCCGTCGCAGCCGGACGCCGCCGAGGTCGCCGAAAGCGTCGATCGCCTGTGCCGCCTGTACGACAGCCGTCTGGCCGAGACCGGCGGCGACCTGTCGCCCGAAGACGCCCGCGAACTGAGGGCCATGGCCGCCATCTACGATCTGGACACCGACCGCCCCTCGACCGAGGTTTGGCGCGACCTTCGCGCCGTCGTCACGCGCCAGGCGCCGCTTGACGCCACGGCGCCGGCCGAGGTTGAGACCCTGACCTTGTTGGTGGTCGAGGACGATGCCGACGCCGCCGCCTCCCTGACCGAACTGCTGACCGAGGCGGGCCACAATGTCGTCGGCCCGTTCCACAGCGCCGCCGCAGCCGAGGCCGCCGCTGCGCTGCACAGCATCGATGCGGCCCTGCTGGACATCAATCTGTCGGGCGAGATGACCGGGGTGGAACTGGCCCGCGTCCTGACCGACCGCTGGGCCGTGCGGGTCATCTTCATTTCCGGCGATGTGGCCGCCGCCGCGAAGAATGCGGACATGGCCGAGGCATTGGTGCTGAAACCCTATAACGGCGCGCAGATTCTGGAGGCGGTGTCGCGCCTCGCCTGAGGGTCGGATCGAGCTCCCACAGCTTGCGTCTGGGGCTCAGGCGGGCGATCACGGATCATGCTGTCGAACCGGTCCCGCTACGCCCTGCGCGCCATGGTGCATCTGGCCGGTCTGCCGGACGGCGGCCACGCGACCATCGCCGAGATCGCCGAGGCGGCGGCGGCTCCGCGAAAGTTCCTGGAGGCCATCCTGCTGGATCTGCGCCGTCAGGGTCTGCTGGCGTCGAAGCGGGGCAGGGCGGGCGGCTATGCGCTGGGCGCGCCCGCCGACGCCATCAGCTTCGCCGACGTGATCCGCGCGCTGGAAGGCCCGCTGGCCCTCGCGCCCTGCGCCTCGCGCACCGCCTATGGTCCGTGCGAGACCTGCCCGGATGTCGAGACCTGTCCGTTGCAGCCCGTGCTTCAGGACGGTCGCGACGCGATCGCCGCCGTCTTCGAGGCGCGAACCCTTCTGCAAGCGGCGGACACTTCTTCTCCTATTGACCGACTAGGGAAATAGCCCGCACCGTTCGCCCCCCATTCCAGAGGCCGCCATGCAAGATTTCCTGCTCTTCCTCGCCGTCGGTTTTCTGGCCCAGATCGTGGATGGGGCGCTGGGCATGGCCTATGGCGTGATTTCCTCGACCGTCCTGCTGTCGTTCGGCGTGCCGCCCGCGACGGCGTCGGCCAGCGTCCACGCCGCGGAGGTCTTCACCACGGCGGCGTCGGCCGGGTCCCATACGGTCAACAAGAACGTGAACTGGAAGCTGTTCGTGCCGCTGGCCCTGGGCGGCGTCGTCGGCGGCGGCTTCGGCGCCTTCGTGCTGACCAGCATCGACGGCGATGTGCTGAAGCCCTTCATCACCACATATCTGGCCATCATGGGCGTCGTGATCATCTGGCGCGCGACGCGTCAGACGCGCGAGCGGATCTTCCCGCGCAAGTTCGCCGGCCCTCTGGGTCTGGTCGGCGGCTTCTTCGACGCCATCGGCGGCGGCGGTTGGGGACCCACGGTCACCACCACCCTGGTCGGCACGGGCCAGGATCCGCGCGTCTCGATCGGCACCACCAATACTGCGGAATTCTTCGTCACCTCCGCCATCTCCGCGACCTTCCTGGTCGCCCTGCTGACCGGACATTGGCAGGAGGCCGAGGGCTTCTCGACCCACGCCATGGCGGTGCTGGGCCTGATTATCGGCGGCCTGATCGCCGCTCCCTTCGCCGGCGTCATCGCCCGCATCGCCCCGCGCCGGGCTCTCACCTACGGCGTCGGCGCCGTGGTGCTGCTCTCGGCCGGCTATCAGGCCCTGCGGCTGTTCAAGGTGATCTGAAACGAAAAACGGCGGCGGGCTCGCACCCGCCGCCGTCTCATGTTCAATCGCGGGTCTTCGGCTATTGATCGCCCGGCGCGCTGGTGGTCGAGGCCGGAGTGCGGGCCGCTGCCGCCTCTTCGGCCGGCGTGCGCAGGGTGACGACCAAAGGATTGGGCTTCAGGTCGTTCATGGCGCCGGACGTGGCGTCGATGGCCCCGCCGATGATGCCGCCGACAAGAATATTGCCGGCCATGGCCGTTCCGCCGGCGCCGGAAACGCTGCTGGTGATCTCGTGCGTCTGCGAGACATAGCCTTCCTTAGCGACCGTGATGCGGAAACCGTCCTTGCGCGGCATGCGGAAGGTGCAAGGCGTCGCCTGGCATTCAAAGCCGTTCGACGTGCTGATCTGGGCGCCGGGCGGCGTGCTTTCGACCGTGAACTGCTGGCTGGAGCCGCGCGTGACGGTCGCGCAGGCAGGCAACGAAAGCGCCACGCCGGCAAGCGCGAGCAGACGCACGCCAAGGCGTGCGGCGTTTTTGGAATTCATGGGCCCCTCAGTGGATTAACATGTCGGCCCCCCGGCCGAACCTGACGCACAGGTCGCACGCAGACCAGTTGTCGTCAATCACAGGTTTGTGACGCGCGCCCAGTTTCTGCAACCAGAGCGGAGCGACCGCTACTCGGCCGCCTGAAGCTCCGCCGCGCGTGCGGCGTCCAGTTCGGCGGCCTTCTGTTCGACCAGATCGACGATTTGGTCGATCATGCCGTCGTTGGCCTGTTTGTGGGCGATCTTGCCATTCAGATAGATCATGCCCGCGCCCTTGCCGCCGCCGGTGAAGCCGATGTCGGTATAGAGAGCCTCGCCCGGTCCGTTCACGACGCAGCCGATCACCGACAGGCTCATCGGCGTCGAGATGTGGGCCAGCTTCTCTTCCAGCACCGCCACCGTCTCGATGACGTTGAAGCCCTGACGCGCGCAGGACGGGCAGGCGATAATGTTGACCCCCCGGTGGCGCAGACCCAGCGACTTCAGGATGTCGAAGCCGACCTTGATCTCCTCGACCGGATCGGCGGCCAACGAGACGCGGATGGTGTCGCCGATCCCGGCCCACAGCATCGACCCCAGGCCGATGGCGGACTTGATGGTGCCGGTGCGCAACGGCCCGGCCTCCGTCACGCCCAGGTGCAGGGGGCAGTCGATCGCCTCGGCCAACTGTTGATAGGCGGCGACGGTCAGGAAGGGGTCGGACGCCTTCACCGAGATCTTGAACTCGTGGAAGTCGTGGTCCTGCAGGATGCGGGCGTGGTTCAGCGCGCTCTCGACCATGGCGTCGGGGCAGGGCTCGCCGTATTTTTCCAGCAGTTCCTTTTCCAGCGAACCGGCGTTGACGCCGATCCGCATTGAACAGCCATTGTCCTTGGCCGCTTGGATCACGTCGCGGACGCGGTCGGCCGAACCGATGTTGCCCGGGTTGATGCGCAGGCAGGCGGCGCCCGCCTCGGCGGCCTCGATGCCGCGCTTGTAGTGGAAGTGGATGTCGGCGACCAAGGGAACCTTGGCCTCGCGCACGATGGTCCTGAAGGCGGCGGTCGATTCCACGTCGGGGCAGGAGACGCGCACGATGTCGGCGCCGGCCTCTTCCAACTGACGGATCTGGTCGATGGTCGCCGCCGCGTCCGTCGTCGGCGTATTGGTCATCGACTGTACGCTGATCGGGGCGTCGCCGCCCACCAGGACGGAGCCGACGCGGATCTGGCGGCTCTTGCGACGCTCGATGTGGCGCCAGGGTCGGACGTGGGTGTGGTCGCTCATGGGAGCATCATATAGGCCGATGATGACGGCGGGACCACGGCCGACCTGTCAGTTCGGCGCAGGGGCGGGTGAAGAGGGCGCCGGCGCGGGGGAAGGCGTCGCCCCTGGCGTCGCGGCCGCCTGTGTCCGGGCCTGGGCGGCCTGAGCCTGAGCCTGAGCGCGCGCCTGGCTGGCGGCCAGCGCCTTGGCCGCCTGGTCGGCGCGGCTGTTCAGCTGGGCCAGCGGCGTCAGCACGCCGGCCAGGGGTCCGCCGTATTCGCCGTTCAGGAAGACGTCGAAGGCGGCCGGGTCGGACACATCCACCGTCGCCGCCACGCCGATGGGCGCGCGCCATGCCTCGCCCGGCGCCATCTGACGCGCGAACAGGGCCTGACCGTCGCCCAGCCGAACGACCAGGGCGCCGGCCGTCTTGGCCTGGATCACCACCATCGAGGCGTTGGCCGAGGCGCCATAGACGGCCCCGCGCGGGTTGAACGCCTTCTGCACCGGCTCCGGATTGGCGGCGGCGGCGATCACGGCCGGATCGGTCGGATCGACCCCGGTGAGTTCGGCTTCCAATCCCGGGGTGATGTAGAGGGCCGGCGTCGTCTGGTCGGGCGGGGCGGACATGGGCGCGCTGAGCGCGACCTGCGGATCGGGATCGGCGGCCCCGGTCCAGGTCTTTGGCACGGCGGCGATATCGGACGGATGGGCGGTCTGATGCAGGCTGGCGCGCTGGAACACGTTCCAGCCGATGACGGCGACCACCACGGCGGCGATGCCGGCGACGATGCGCGGCGAATGGCGTTTCACGTCCTCGAAGGCGATGCCGATGGGCGCCTTCAGCGGCACGGAGGTGTCGGGGCTCTCGCGCTTGAATCGCTCGACGGCCGTCTGTTCGTCCAGCGCCAGAGCCGAGGCATAGGCCCGAACATAGCCCAGGGCGAAGACCCGCGAAGGCAGGGACGACCAGTCGTTCTGCTCCAGGGCGGTCAGGAACCGGCGATGCACTTTGGTTTCGGCGGCCAGCTCGGCCGGCGACTTGCCCGACCGCTCTCGGGCGGCGCGAAAACCGTCGCCCAGGGTCGCGGCGTCGACGAAGGCGGCCGTCGGATCCGGCCGGTCCGCAATGCTTTCGATCGCCTCGGGGGCGACCCCCGCATTCAGCGTCATGACGCCTGACCCCATGTCCGGGAAACACAGCGCCGACGCGCCGTTCACAGGGCTCGAGATAGACGATTGCGCGCCGACCAGCAACGCCGCCCTTGCGTCCAGACGCCTGCGATCAGACCGCGACGTTCAGCTTGCGCGCCAGGGATTCGATCTCGTTTCGGACTGAGCCGGTGGACAGGTTCAGCAGATTGGCCATGCCGCGCCGCGCCGCATTCAGGTCCGCCGACAGGATCATCCGCTTGACCGGCCCGACACCGCCCGCCGGCGCCGACAGTCGGGTGAAGCCCAGCACGATCAGGGCGAAGGCCTCCAGCGGCCGCCCCGCCAGTTCGCCGCAGATCGAGACCGGCGTGCCGGTGTCGGCGCAGGCCTTCTGGATGGTCTGGAGCGCCCGCAGGGTCGGCGGCGACAGCGGGTCGTAGCGATCCGACACCAGCGGATTGGTCCGGTCGG
Source organism: Brevundimonas sp. SPF441 (assembly GCF_009661015.1). NCBI lineage: Bacteria > Pseudomonadati > Pseudomonadota > Alphaproteobacteria > Caulobacterales > Caulobacteraceae > Brevundimonas > Brevundimonas sp. SPF441. The sequence continues at coordinate 40,214 of NZ_WJWX01000012.1, forward strand.
CCGCGTACATGTACTGGAACAGATCGTTGGTGCCGATGGAGACGAAATCCGTCAGCGGCAGCAGAGCGTCCAGATGCCACAGCAGCGACGGACATTCGACCATCGCCCCGACGCGCAGCAGGGCCGGCAAGGCGCGCCCGCGACGCCGCGCCCAGGCGCATTCGATATCCACCAGCTCGCGCGCGGCCCGGAACTCGTCCACCGTGGCGATCATCGGGAACATGACGCGCAGCTCGCGCCCCGCCCCCGCCGCCAGCAGCGCCCGAAGCTGCATTCGCAGCAGCGACGGCCGATCCAGACCCAAACGGATGGCGCGACGGCCCAGCGCGGGGTTCTCTTCGCGCTCGGCCTCCAGATACGGCAGGACCTTGTCGCCGCCGATATCCAGGGTACGGAAGGTGACGGGTTTATCGCCCGCTGCGTCCAGCACCAGCTTGTAGAGCGCCGTCTGGGCGTCCAGCCGGGGCAGTTCGTCCGAGACCATGAACTGGAACTCGGTGCGGAACAGGCCGATGCCCTCGGCGCCCGTCTCGATCATGTTTTCCAGATCGACCGCCAGACCGGCATTGGTCAGGACCGTGATCCGCTGCCCGTCCAGGGTCACGGCCGGCACGTCGCGCAGCTGGGCGAACTCGGCCTGGCGCTGTTCGCGCACGGCCATGCGCGACTGCACCGCCTCCAGCATGTCGGGGCGGGGGCGCAGATAGGTCTCGCCGGTCTCGCCGTCGGCGATGACCATGTCGCCTTCCGACAGCCGGTCGCGCAGGCCCATCAGACGGCCGACGCACGGGATCTGCAGCGCGCGCGCGACGATGGCGGCGTGGCTGGCGGCCGAGCCCTCTTCCAGCAACAGCCCCTTCAGCTTGTCGCGCGGATATTCCAAGAGGTCGGCGGGGCCCAGGTTTCGCGCCACCAGGATGGCGTCGTCGGGCAGTTCGCGCTCGCCCGGCTTGTCGCCCGCCAGCACCCGCAGCAGCCGGTTGGCGAGGTCCTCGAAGTCGTGCAGCCGCTCGCGGATATAGGGGTCGCGCGCCTGGGCGAAGCGGGCGCGGTGTTCGTTCCTGACCCGGTCCACCGCCGCCTCGGCCGTCAGGCCGTTCCTGACCGCCTCTTCCAGCGACCGGTTCCAGCCCCGGTCGTCGGCGAACATCCGATAGGTTTCCAGAACCTCGAACGACGGACCGGCCAGGCCCTGGCCCTTGTCCAGCATGACATCCAGGCCGCTCTTCAGCGTGGCCAGCGCCAGCTTCAGCCGCGCCTCCTCCATCGCCGGGTCGTCGGATAGCAGGCGTTCGGGCGCCAGCGGCGCCTCGTGCAGAACCACATGGCCGAAGGCCAGGCCGTCGGCGAACTTCTGGCCCTTCAGTCGTTCGGGCCGGTGCGGCGCCAGCTCCACGTCGCGCAGCTCGTCCAGCGCCAGCAACTCGCCCGACGACACGGTTTCGGACAGGACCATGGCGATGGTCTGGATGTCCTCGACCTCTTCCTCGTCATAGCGCCGCTCGGTGCGGTTCTGGACGACCAGGACGCCGATGGCCCGGCCGCCGCGCAGCAGCGGGGCGCCTAGGAAGGCGTGATAGGGGTCTTCGCCCGTCTCGGGACGATAGGAGAAGGACGGGTGCGACGGCGCGTCAGACAGGCTGATGGGCTGGGCCATCCGCGCCACTTCGCCGACCAGGCCCTCGCCGGGCCGCAGCCGGGTGTTGTGCACGGCGTCGGGGTTCAGGCCCTCGGTGGCGAACAGCTCGAGCTCGCCTGACGCGCGACGCAGATAGATGGAGCAGACTTCGGCGACCATCGACCGGGCGATGATCTTGACGACCATGTTCAGCCGGTCCTGCGCCGGCGTCGCGCCCGCGCCGGCCCCGCCCAGAGCCTCGCGGATCTGGCGCAGGAGGATCCGGGGTCCTCTGGTCATCGCGCCGCCTGCCGGCATCATGTCTCCCGCGCCCCGGCGCCTAGGCGCCTTCTGAACTCACCCTATACCGCGTCCAGCCCATATGCCGAATGCAGAGCGCGAACGGCGAGCTCGGCGTAGGCGGCGTCGATCAGCACGCTGATCTTGATCTCGGAGGTCGAGATCGCCTGGAACTTCACGCCCTTGTCGGCCAGGGCCTTGAACATGGTCTGGGCGACGCCCGCGTGGCTGCGCATGCCCACGCCGACGACCGAAACCTTGGCCACGTCCTCGTCGACGCGGATTTCCTCGAAGCCGAGCTGTTCCTTCGCGGCGGTCATCAGGTCGGCGGCGCGCACGGCGTCGCGACGGCCGGTCGTGAAGGTCAGGTTGACCGTTCCGGCGGTGCGCGACTGGCTCTGTACGATCATGTCGACGTTGACGTTGGCCTCGGCCAGGCGCGTGAAGACGTCGGCGGGCGCGTCCACCCGGTCGGAGAGGCCCAGCAGGGTGATGCGGGCCTCGTCACGGCTCATGGTCACACCGGACACGATACGTTTTTCCACGATCTCCTCCTCGTCGCAGATCAGGGTTCCACCCTTGTCGGGCATGACGCCATTCGCGTCGGGTTCGATAAAGCTTGAAAGAACGCGGACCGGGACCTGTTTGGCCATGGCCAGCTCGACCGAGCGGGTCTGCAGCACCTTGGCGCCCAGCGACGCCATTTCCAGCATCTCTTCGTAGGACACCTTGGCCAGGCGGCGCGCGCGGTTCTCGATGCGCGGGTCGGTCGTATAGACGCCGTCCACATCGGTATAGATGTCGCAGGGGCAGCCCAGGGCCGCCGCCACGGCGACCGCCGAGGTGTCCGAACCGCCGCGTCCCAGGGTGGTGATCTTGCCGTCCGCCGTCACGCCCTGGAAGCCGGGCACGATGGCGATCTCGCCGACGTCGACGGCGGCGCCCAGCTTCTCGCCGGGGATGTCGATGATGCGGGCGCGGGCGTGGGCGTCGTCGGTCAGGATCGGCACCTGCCAGCCCATCCACGAGCGCGCGTTGAAGCCCATGTTGCGCAGGGTCGCGGCCAACAGGCCCGAGGTCACCTGTTCGCCCGAGGCGACCACCACGTCATATTCGTCGTCGCTGAGCGGCAGGCCTGCAGCGGCCGGTCCGGCGCCGTCGGTCCAGGCGACCAGTTCGTTGGTCTTGCCCGCCATGGCGGAGACGACGACGGCGACCTGTTTGCCCGCCGAGACTTCGGCCGCAACGATCCGCGCCGCACGGCGAATGCGTTCGAGGTCGCCCATCGAGGTGCCGCCGAACTTCATCACCAGTCGTGTCGTATCGGGCCGCGTCATCGTGGCGTTCCGCCCCCTGCTTGCGTGAAAGGGCGCGAAGGTTCATCCCTCGCGTCATGACCGCTTCTAACGGCGCCGCTCCGTCTCGCCTACCCCAACAGGGGCATGGTTTTTCGCAAAATTCGTCCGAAACGGCGTTCGGCGCATCGATCGACCCCGCCGACGTGGCGCGCTTCTCGGCCCAGGCGGCCGAATGGTGGGACGCGCACGGGCCGTTCGCGCCGCTGCACCGCTTCAATCCCGCGCGGCTGGCGTTGATCCGCGAACAGCTTTGCACGCGGCTGGGCCGCGATCCCAAGGCGCGCGCGCCGTTCGAAGGTCTGACCCTGCTGGACGTGGGATGCGGCGGCGGATTGATCGCCGAGCCGATGCGGCGGATGGGCTTTGACGTCACCGCCATCGACGCGTCGTCCGAGAACATCGGCACGGCCCGCGCCCACGCCGACATGGTCGGCCTGGATATCGCCTATCGCGCCGCCACGGTGGAACAGATCGAGGCGGAAGGGGCGGGGCCGTTCGATGTGGTCCTGACGATGGAGGTGATCGAACACGTCGCCGATCCCGAAGGCTTCGTGCGCGCCTGTTCGCGCCTGGTCCGGCCGAGCGGGGTGATGATGGTCGCCACCCTGAACCGCACGCTGAAGTCGCTGGCCCTGGGCAAGGTGGCGGCGGAATACATCCTGCGCTGGGTTCCGGCCGGCACACACGACTGGCGCCAGTTCCTGAAGCCCGAGGAAATCCGCACGATGCTGGCCGCGGAGCCAGTGACGGTCGAGGGCCCCTATGGCCTAAACTACGACCCGCTTCACGACCGATGGAGCCAGACCGACGATGCGGGCATCAACTATATGATGGTCGCCACGCGCGCCTGAGCCAGCTTTTCCCTCCCCGTTCCGGGGAGGGTGGTCGCGCTAGCGACCGGGTGGGGGCGGCCGGCAAGGCCGCACCTGTTCAACCTAAGACAGACTTGCGACGTGTCGCCCTGCCGCCCCCACCCGGCTTCGCCTTCGGCTCAGCCACCCTCCCCCGCAGGGGAGGGAGAGGCGCCAGTCCGCCCCTAGACCTTCGAAGCCCGGCTGCGCGTCCAGGCGTACAGGCCGAACACCGCGACGGCGAAGCCGACGATGCCCGCCAGCATGGCCGGCCAGGCCGAATCCTCGGGCAGCATGGCGAAGGGCGCGTCGTCCCTGGTCGCCACGATCACCCCGGCGGTGAAGACGCCGAACAGGCTTTCGCCGACGATCAGGCCCGAGGCCAGCAGCACGCCCATCCGACGCGCCACGTCGGCGTAGCGGGTGGATGAGACCGCCTTGTCGTAGATCCAGCCGGCGACGGCGCCGATGACCAGCATGGTTGTCACCGCAGCCGGCAGATAGAAGCCGATGCCGACGGCCAGCGGCGGCAGCTTGACCTTGCCCTTGGTCGCCTTCGACACGACCGCGTCCAGCACGATGATGACCACGCCGATCGCCGCGCCCAGACCGATCAGGTCCCAGCGCAGGTCGCCGCCGATGACGCCGCGCGCCAGGGCCGAGATCAGGGTGGCTTGCGGGGCCGCCAGGGTTTTGGCGCCTTCCACGATGGCGGGCGGGCCGCCTTCGAAGCCGAAGGCCTGGTTCAGCAGGTTCAGGATGAAGGGGATCACCAGGGCGCCGGCGCCGACGCCGACGATCAGCGCCACCTGCTGACGCCACGGCGTGGCCTCGACCAACTGGCCGGTCTTCAGGTCCTGAAGGTTGTCATTGGCGATGACGGCGACGGCGAAGACCACCGCCGTCACGATCAGGGCGAAGGCGATGATCGACGGATCGGCCGGCACGCCGGCGATGGCCATGACGCCCAGCATCAGCAGCGAGGCGATGACGATGGCCAGGATGCCGACGCCCGACACGGGGCTGTTCGACGACCCGATCAGACCGGCCATATAGCCGCAGATGGCCGCCACGGCGAAGCCGATCAGCACCACATAGACCAGGCCGCCGATCACCAGGAGCGGCGTCGATCCCGCCAGGGCCGGGGCGCTCTGGGCGAACCAGGCCAGGAGGCCGGCGATGCCGACCAGGCAGGCGACCGAAACGCCGCCCACCAATTTGATGGGCAGGTCCTGTTCGGTGCGCTCAAGCACTTCGCCGTGGGCGCGTTTGGCGTTGGCGGCCAGCGCCGAGGTCAGGCCGCCGATCAGCGGACCGGCCAGTTTGATCAGGGTCCAGATGGCGGCGACGCCGATGACGCCCGCGCCCATGAACCGCACTTCGCGCGCCCAGACGGTGGTCGCCAGCTCCTCGGCCGGCGCGCCGGCGGGCAGGGTCGAGGCGATCGACGGAATGCCGTGCGCCGTCAGCCACGCGATGGTGTCCGGGCTGGTCAGGATCGGCACGGCGATGGCCCAGGCCAGCACCAGGCCGAACAGCTGCGCCAGACCGACCGTCAGGCCGATCAGGTGACCGGCGCCTAGCAGGGCGAACTGCATGCCAAAGCCCATGCCGGTGGCCCCGCCGCCCAACGCGGCCGGCAGCTTGAAGAACTTGGCCGCTTCGCCCGCAAAGACCCGACCCGCGACCAGCAGGGCGTAGCCGGACGACACCACAGCGCCGGCGACCACGACCCACAGGCCCGACTTGTTCTCGCGCACCGCGCTTTCGGTCTGTTCGGCTCCGCGCGACCCGACCTTCAGCACCTCGGCGGCGGCGACGCCTTCGGGGTAGGGCAGGCCGCCGTTGACGACCAGCGCCCGGCGCAGCGGGATCGAGAAGGTCACGCCCAACACGCCGCCCAGGATGCAGATCGCCACCGACTGCCAGAACGGAAACTCCAGCCACCAGCCGATCATCACCAGGCCCGGCAGGACGAAGATGATCGAACTCATGGCCCCGCCGACCGAGGCCACAGTCTGGACGGTCATATTCTCCCAGATGGTCGAGGTGCGAAACGCCCGCAGCACCGCCATCGAGATCACCGCCGCCGGAATGGCCGAGGCGAAGGTCAGGCCGACCAGCAGGCCCAGATAGGTGTTGGCGGCGGTGAAGATCACCGCCAGCAGGCAGCCCAGCACCAGGGCGCGGAGCGTAAGTTCTAGCCGGCCCTTGGGGGCGGCGGCGGCGTCTGTCATATGCGAGGTCCCACGTTTGCGCGGACGTAAGCGCATTCTGTCGCAGGCGGCAACTGGTCGCGGTCAGATGCGGGCGCCCCCGCCGCTTGGCCCCGCGAGCCGGACGGGCTAGGACCGGGCCATGCCCGAACTTCCCGAGGTCGAAACCGTCCGACGCGGCCTGACGCCGGTGCTGGAGGGCGCGCGGCTGTCGCGGGTCCGGATCAACCGGCCCGACCTGCGATTTCCCTTCCCCGAGCGTTTCGTCGAACGGCTGGAGGGGGCGACGGTGCTGCGGATAGACCGGCGGGCCAAATATCTGCTGATGCCGTTGTCCACCGGCGAGACCTGGATCACCCATCTGGGCATGACCGGCCGCTTCACCCTGGACGGCACCCTGCTGGGCGAGTTCGAGGAGGCCGCGCCCATCGCCGGCAAGCATGAACATTTCAGCGGCTGCGCCATCCGCGATGGGGCGGCGACCCGCATCGGCTACGCCGACGCGCGTCGGTTCGGCTTCATGGGCCTGATCTCCAGCGACCAGGTCGAGACCCATCCCTGGTTCGCCGGCCTGGGGCCCGAGCCTCTGGGCAACGGCTTTTCCGGCGCCCATCTGGTTGAGGCCTTTGCGGGCAAGAAACAGAACATCAAGGTCAGCCTTCTGGACCAGCGGATCGTCACCGGCCTGGGCAATATCTATGTGTGCGAGGCCCTTTACGGCGCCCGCATCTCGCCCCTGGTCGCGGCTGGATCGGTGTCGAAGGCGCGGCTGGAGCGTCTGGCGACCGAAGTCAGAAACGTCCTGAACGACGCCATCGCGGCGGGCGGCTCGACCCTGCGCGACTTCGCCAACGCCGAGGGCGGCCAGGGCTATTTCCAGCACCGGTTCGACGTCTATGGCCGCGAAGGCGAACCGTGTCGGGGTGAGAAATGCACCGGCGTCGTCGCCCGCATCGTCCAGGGCGGCCGCTCCACCTTCTACTGCCCCTCCTGCCAGAGGCGATAAGCCTTCGAGATCCGACCCATGCGCAAAATCCACCTGTGGATCAGTCTGATCGTCGGCGTCCTGGTCTGGGGCGCCTATTTTGTCCACTTCATCCAGGGCTTGCGCACCGGCGACCTCGGCGACCTGATCTGGTGGTTCGTCGCCGCCCTGGTCGTCGCCGCCGTCGCCGAGGCCGCCGCCACCGGCCTGATCGCCCGGCTGTTGCGCCGCCGCGCCCGCGTGCTGGACGAGGGGCCGACGCTTCAGGCGGCGTTGAAGGCGGGTCATGTCGCCCTGATGCTGCTGGTCGGCCTGGTGCTGATCTCGGCGCTGATCCTCGCCCTATCGTCCATCTTCGGCTGGACGCTGGACCTGTCGGGCGCGCGGGGTCAGGTGATCGCCGCCAATTTGCTGCTGGGCATGGTGGTCGTGGTCGAACTGGCGCGCGCCGCCCTGACCCTGGCCCTGATGCCCCGACGGTAGCGCCTGCGCTAGCGGGCCCCGCCGCGCGCCTGTATGACCGCCGTCAAAGGAGACCGACCATGGCCGACGCCTATTCCAACCTGCTGATCGAACGCCACGCCGACGGCTATGCGGTGGTGACCCTGAACCGGCCCGAGGCGCTGAACGCCCTGAACTCGGCCCTGTTCAAGGACCTGGCCGACTTCCTCGACAGCGTCGAACAGGACGACAGCGTGCGCTGCCTGATCCTGACCGGCTCGGGCGAAAAGGCCTTCGCCGCCGGCGCCGACATCAAGGAGATGGCGGACCAAACCTATGCCCAGATGTACACGGGCAACTATTTCGCTCTCGGCCACGACCGCATCACCCGCTTCAGAAAGCCGATCATCGCCGCGGTCAACGGCTTCGCTCTCGGCGGCGGCTGCGAACTGGCCATGCTGTGCGACTTCATCGTCGCCTCGGACAAGGCGAAGTTCGGCCAGCCCGAGATCAACCTGGGCGTCGCGCCGGGCATCGGCGGTTCCCAGCGCCTGACTCGCTTGGTCGGCAAGTCCAAGGCCATGGACATGGTCCTGACCGCCCGCATGATGGACGCGACGGAGGCTTTAGCGTCCGGTCTGGCCTCGCGCGTCTACCCGCACGACACCTTGCTGGACGAAACGCGCAAGATCGCCGCCAAGATCGCTTCGCAAAGCCCGCTGGCGATCATGGCCAACAAGGAGATGGTCAACGCCGCGCTGGAGACGACCCTGACCCAAGGCGTCCAGTTCGAACGCCGCCTGTTCCACTCCCTGTTCGCCTTCGAGGACCAGAAGGAGGGCATGTCCGCCTTCGTCGAAAAGCGCAAACCCGAGTTCAAGGGGCGATAGGTCGCAACACTGAGGTCAACCGATCGCCGTGATCGGGCGTTAGGGGCGGATGATGATCCGCCTCCTCGCCTCGCTCCTTGCGACCCTGTTCGTCCTCGCCCCCGTCGCCGTCCAGGCCCAATCTCAAACGCCGGCCTTCAGCTCCAGCCGCATCATCGTCGAGACGCGCGGGCGGGGGCCGGACATCATCTTCATCCCCGGCCTGGGCTCGACCGGCTCGGCCTGGCGTTCGACGGCGGATCGGCTCGATAACCGTTACCGGGTGCATCTGGTCACTCTGCGCGGCTTCGGCGAGACGCAAATCGGCGACAATGTCAGCGGCGGTCTGGCCGGCCCGGCCGCCAGCGAGATCGAACGTTACATCCGCGAGCAGCGCATCGACCATCCCGCCGTGATCGGCCATTCGCTGGGCGGCCAGATCGCCCTGCGCGTCGCCGCCGACATGGGCGACCGCATCGGCCGCGTCATGGTGGTCGATTCCTCGCCCTTCTTCCCGTCCCTGATCGACGCCCGCACCACATCCGATCAGGTCGAGCCCCTGGCCCGTCTGGGCTATCAGGCCCTGCTCCTGTTCGGCGATCAGGCGCTGAAGTCCCAGGTCGCGGCCTTTGGCGTGGACATGGGTCTGGCCGGCGACATGGTGTTTGAAGGGCTGGGGCTTCAGGGCGGCGACCGGCGCGTCCTGGCCCAGGGTCTGTATGAGGCCCTGACCGTCGATCTGCGCCCCCGCCTGTCGCAGATCACCGCTCCGGTCACTGTCGTCTATGGCTGGACCCGCGATCCCGACGCGCCCCGCAATCGGCTGGAGGGTCTGTATCGCTACGGGTTCGAAGGGCTGGCGCGCACGGCCAGGTTCGAGCGGATCGAAGGCGCCGAACACCAGGTGATGATCGAACAGCCGCAGCGGTTCCTGGCGGCGGTGCAGCGGTTCCTGAGCTGACGCTCAATCCTTCAGCGCATCCGCGACCACGCCCTCGGTCAGCAGTTGCGGCAGGATTTCCGGCTCGGCCCGACCCGGTCGATACAGCAGATACAGCGGCACGCCCGATCGCCCGTGCGCCTGAAGCTCACGCGTGATGGCGTCGTCGCGCCGGGTCCAGTCGCCGACCAGATAGGCGGCGTTCGCTTCGCGCATGGCCTTGGCGACACGGGGCGAAGACAGGGCCGCGCGTTCGTTGATCTTGCACGTCACGCACCAGTCGGCGGTCAGATTGACCAGCACGGGGCGTCCCGACGCGGTCGCTGCATTCACCGCCGCCGCCGACCAGGGCTGGGCCGCCAGCGGGCCGCTGTCGCCTTGCGGCGCGGCGTCCGCACTCCGCGCTGCGCCGGCCGCAACGCCTGCCAGGCCCAGCGCCAGAACGCCGACGACGATCGCGCAGATCGTGGTCAGGATTGGTCGTTCATCACGCTGACGCGCCGCTTGCGCCAGACCCGTCAGCCAGGCCGCCAGGGCCAGCAGCAGCGCCGCCGTCAGCAGCAGCCCCAAGGCGTCGACGCCGCCCTGTCGCGTGAACACCCACAGCAGCCACAGCGCCGCCCCATACATGGGAAAGGCCAGCAGACCCTTCAGCCGCTCCATCCAGACGCCCGGTCGCGGCAGGCGCGACAGCAGGCCGGGCGACAGGCTGATCGCCAGATAGGGCAGGGCCAGACCCAGCCCCAGCATCAGGAACACGGCCAGCGCCATCGGCCAGGCCAGGACCAGGGCCGCGCCGAGCGCTGCGGCCATGAAAGGCGCGGTGCAGGGCGCTGCCACGACCACGGCCAGCACCCCGGTGAAGAAGGCGCCAGCCGATCCGGGCAGGCGCGACAGGGGGCCGGACCCCGCGTTCTGCAATCCGGCGCCGACATGGAAGACGCCCGACAGATTCAACCCGACCAGCAGCATGACCAGGGCCAGGGCCGCGACCACGCCCGGCGACTGAAGCTGGAACCCCCAGCCGATCGCCTGGCCCGCCGCCCTCAGCGCCAGCAGGGCGCCAGCCAGAACCAGGAAGCTGACCAACACACCGGCGGTGAAGGCCAGGCCGTCGCGCCGCGCCCGCGCCGGATCATGCGCCGCCGCCGACAGCGACGCCGCCTTCATCGCCAGAACCGGGAAGACGCACGGCATCAGGTTCAGCACCAGCCCGCCCAGCAGCGCCAGGCCCAGGGCCTGAAGGAAGACCAGAGCGCCGGTCTTCGCCAGAGTCTTTGTGGCGTCGTCCAGCGGCTTGAGCGCCGCGCCGCCTTGGGCGCCCGCCAGAGGCGCGCCCGGCTCCGCCGTGATCTCCCACGCGCCCTTGTCAGTCGCCAGGACGCCGGTCAGCGCCGTCTGCGCTGCATCCTTGCCGGCCGTCAGCGTCAGCGTCAGGCCATTGGGCCCCCGCTGGCCCGACTGGGCCGCCGCATGGTCGATCCGCCCGCCGTCGAAAGGATAGAAATAGACTTGGCTGATGTCGGCGCCCGCCTGGTCGCCAGATAGCGGCCCGCCGGTGGCGGTCAGGATCAGCTGGCCGCCCTGACGCGTGACGCGCGCCTCGATCCCGGCCGGTCGCGGCGCGGTTTCGACCAGCCGCTCGATCTCTTCACCCCAAGGTTTGGCCAGGGGCGCTGCGCCCTCGCGCACCGGCAGGGCCAGCGACAGGGTCATCGGCTCGGGCACGCACATCTGATCGCTGCACACCAGAAACAGCACATCCGTCGTCAGAGTCAGCACTTCGCCCGGCCGCGCCGTCGGCGGCACATGGATCGGCACGGGCAAGAGCACCGCGCCCGAATAGCCATAGTTCATCAGGCTCATCAGCCGCTGGCGGCTGGGCAGGGGCCACAGGATCGGATCGGCGGTTACCCCGGCGGGCAGGGTCCAGATCAGGCTGGTCGCGCCGCCGCTGTCGCCGGGATTGCGCCAATAGGTGTGCCAGCCGGGCGCGATCTTCTGGCGCACCGCCACCACGGTCGTCGAACCGGGCGCGACCCATTGCGACATCGGGACCAGTTCGGCCTCGATCCGCTCGGTCCGCTGCGGTCCGAAGGCGACGACGCCCGTGGGCTGGCTCTGCACCGGCTGGGCGACGGTCGCCGAAACGCCCGTCAAACTGAACAGCAGGCCGAGGAGAAGAGCGAAGAGGCGCAAACGCGTGTTCCGGCAGGCGAGGGGAGCGCCGCAACCTAATGCGTCACGCGTCCCCGCGCCATCGCTGCGCCCGCCCCCGCGTCGATCAGCGCGGATAGGCCTCGTAGATCACTTCCGCGCGGCGCCGCAGCGGTTCGTCATTGCCGGCTGCCGTTGTGGCGCCCGCATCGCCTGCGGCGTTCAGCTCGAAGATCGGCGCGGGCATACCCGCCTGGGTGAGCGCCTCGACCACCGTCCGCGCGCGCCGCTGCGACAGGTTCAGATTGGCTTCGGGCGTTCCCGTGGCGTCGGCCAGGCCCACCACGCGCACCTTGCGCACGTCGCAATCCTTCGCCTTGGTCGCCGCCGCCTTCAGCACCATCGCCGCCGGCTCGGTTAGCCGCGCCTGATTTTCCAGGAAATAGATATCGAAACGCCCCGGCGCGCACAGCGATTCGCCCACCACAAGCGCCTCGCGCTTCGGCATCGGCGCGCACGCCGCCAGCATTCCCACGGTCGCCACAGCCAGACCCATCGATCGCTTCATCTCAGCCCTCCTCCGGCTCGGCCGGCCCATTACGCAAAAGAGGCGGCCCGTCGTCCGACAGGCCGCCTCTTCAACCTAACGCCGGTCGCGGACCTTCGCGACCGGCATCTGATCACTGATCAATAACGGCGCTGACCGTTGTCCCAGTAGCACTCGTCCTGACGGTTGTCGTAGCAGTAGTAGTAGCGACCTTGGCTGTCGCGATAACGCTGCTGGTTGTTGCGGTCCTGGTTGGAGCCGCGGATGGCGCCGGCCGTGCCGCCCAGGGCGCCGCCGATCAGGGCGCCGGTCGCAGCGTTGCCCCCGCCGACGTTGTTGCCGATGATGGCGCCGGCGACGGCGCCCAGGCCGGCGCCGATGGCGCCTTGGCGGACGGTTTCGTTCGAGCCGTTGTTATAGCCGTACGGGTCGCTGGCGCAGGCCGAAGCCAGCAGGCCGGCGCCGGCAATCGCGATAATCGCCTTTTTCATGATGAATTCCTTTGTCCCTGGGTGTTGGCCCCTGTGGGCAGCAAACGTGTCCTCGCGGCATAGGTTCCGCGTCGGCAGACTGCATCTGCAACTATGGTGACGCTTGGGCGGAACGACGGCGCCTGCGGGGCGTTCGGCCGCCATGACCGATGTCGCCCACCCCCCCTCCGATGCAGACGACAAAACTGCGTTGACGCCCCATGCCCAGATCCGGCACGCCGTGATGCTGGTCAATCCGCTGTCCGGAAGCGTGGGGCCCCGCGCCGCCGGCGAGGCCGAAGCCCTGTTGGGGCAGTATGACCTCAAGGCCGAGGTCGTGTCGTTCGAAGGGGGCAACTTCGACCAGATCATCGCCGACGCCTTCGCCGCCAAGCCGGACGTGATCTTCGTTCTGGCCGGCGACGGCACGGCGCGCTCGGTGGCGTCGAAGGCCAAGCCTGACGGTCCGATGATCGCGCCCTTGCCTGGCGGCACGATGAACATGTTGCCCAAGGCGCTTTATGGCACCGCCGACTGGAAGCTGGCGCTGAAGCGGGCGCTGGAGGAGGGCGAGCCTCAGGCCGTATCGGGCGGCGAGGTTCAGGGCGAATACTTCTATTGCGCCGCCATTCTGGGATCGCCGGCGCTGTGGGCCCCGGCGCGCGAGGCGATGCGGACCGGCAAGATCAAACTGGCCTGGCAATATGGTCGTCGCGCCCTGAAACGCGCCTTCTCCGGCCGTCTGCGCTTCACCCTCGATGGCGGCGAGAAACGCCGCACCGAGGCTCTGGTGCTGATCAGCCCGATGATCTCCAAGGCGATGGAGGATCCCATCGGACTGGAGGCCGCCGCCATGGACCCCAGCGACACAACCCAGGCCTTCCGCCTGGCTGCGACAGCCTTGTTCAGCGATTGGCGCCAGGATCCGGCCGTCTCGACCCGCCCGGCGAAACGGATCGAGGTGCGCGCCCGCTCGAAAATTCCGGCCGTGATCGACGGCGAGCCGCTGCTGCTCAAGCCCGAGGCCGTGATCCGCTTCGTGCCCAAGGCCTTCAAGGCGCTGGCGCCCAAGCCGCCCTCAGCCGAGGACAGCATCTAGTGGGACGCGTTCTTCAGTTCTCCGACGTCCATTTCGGCTGCGAGCACAAACGCGCCTGCGCCGCCGCTCTGGAATACGCCCACGCAACGCCGAACGATCTGGTGCTGATCACCGGCGACATCACCCAGAAGGGGTTCCCCGACGAGTTCACGGCCGCGGGCGAATGGATGCGGGCCATGCCAGAGCCACGCTTCGTCATCGTCGGCAATCATGACGTGCCCTATTGGGACGCCATCGCGCGGGTCTTCCATCCCTGGCGGGCGTTCGAGACGGCGACAGGCTTTCCGGCCCACGACGGGCAGTTCTGCAGCGATGCGGTCATGGTGCGCGGCGTCGTCACCGCGCGCGGCTGGCAGGCGCGGCCCAACTGGTCGAAGGGCGTCATCGATCTGGACCAGACGCGGCGTGCGGCCGAGGCCCTGCGTCAGGCGCCGATCGGCGCGCTGCGGATCCTGGCCTGTCACCATCCGCTGATCGAGATGGTCGGCACGCCGATGACCGGCGACGTCAAGCGCGGCGACGAGGCGGCCCTGATCTTCGCCGAGGCAGGCGTCGATCTGATCATGACCGGTCACGTCCATGTGCCGTTCGCCATGCCGATCCCGCTGGCGGATCGCTGCTCCTATGCGGTCGGCTGCGGGACGCTGTCGCATCGCGAGCGCGGCGCGCCGCCCGGCTTCAATCAGATCGACTGGGACGCCAAGACCATCACCGTGACGGCCCTGGCCTGGGATGGAACGAGCTATCGCTCGCACCAGGTGTGGCGGCTGCCGCGCCGTCAGGACACCCGCAAGGCCACCACCGCGCCTAGCCCCGTCGAGCCCGGCGCGTTGGAGAAGGCGGCGGTCTGAAGACCCCAGATCCGTCCCCTCCCTGCGAAGTGGGGAGGTGGCTCGAAGCGTAGCGGAGAGACGGAGGGGTTCTTTGCTGGCTACAGGCGCCGGTGGGACTTCAAGAGCCCCTCCACCACGCTACGCGCGGTCCCCCTCCCCACGCTGTGGGGAGGAGACTTTCTCGCCTACCGGAACGGCGGCTCGTCGAAGGCGCGCAGTTTGCGCGAGTGCAGCTTTGAGCCTTCGCTGCGCATCAGGTCCACCGCCTGGATGCCGATCTGCAAGTGTTCGGAGATCGAACCTTCGTAGAAGCGGTTGGCCTGACCCGGCAGTTTGATCTCGCCGTGCAGCGGCTTGTCCGACACGCAAAGCAGCGTCCCGTAGGGGACGCGGAAGCGATAGCCTTGGGCCGCGATGGTGGCGCTTTCCATGTCGATGGCGACGGCGCGGCTCTGGTTGAAGCGCAGGGCCGACTTGGAATAGCGCAGCTCCCAGTTCCGGTCGTCGGTGGTCACGACGGTGCCGGTGCGCAGGCGCAGCTTGACCTCGTCGCCGGGCATGCCGCTGACCGACTTGGTGGCGTCGTACAGGGCGCGCTGAACCTCGGCGATGGAGGGGATGGGGATGTCGGGCGGCAGCACCGCGTCCAGCACGTGATCGTCGCGCAGATAGGCGTGGGCCAGCACATAGTCGCCGATGGTCTGGCTGGCGCGCAGGCCGCCGCAGTGACCGATCATCAGCCAGACGTGCGGACGGGTGACGGCCAGGTGGTCGGTGATCGTCTTGGCGTTGGACGGGCCGACGCCGATGTTGACCAGGGTCACGCCCTTATGGCCCGGCGCGGTCAGGTGATAGGCCGGCATCTGGTGCTTCTTCCAGGCCGTGTCGCTGATCGCCGCCTCGGGGTTGGGCGTATCGCGCGTGATCACCACGCCGCCGGCGCAGGATAGGGTCTGATACGGCGAGCCGGGCGTCCGAAGTTGCTCGATGGCCCAGCGCACGAACTCATCGACGTAGCGATTGTAGTTTGTGAACAGGACATAGGACTGAACGTCGTCCACCGGCGTGCCGGTGTAGTGTTTCAGCCGCGCCAGCGAGAAGTCGGTCCGTAGGCCGTCGAAGTGCGACAGGGGGAAGTCGCCGCCCATTTCGAACAGGCCGTCGGCGATCTCGTCGCCGATATGGGCCAGGTCCGTGGTGGGGAACCAGCGCGCAAGAGCCGCCGTCATCGACCGGTCCAGCGCGACCTCCAGCCCGTCGGTCACATAGGGGAAGGGGATCTCCTGGCGAGACAGGCCAACTTCGAAGGTCGCGTTATATTCCTGCTCCAGCAGGCCCAGCTGTTCGGTCAGATAGGGGCGGAAAAGGTCGGGCCGCGTGATCGTGGTCGAATAGCTGCCCTGTCTCGACAGCCGGGCGTAGGCGCGCGGCTCCAGGTCCTGGGGGCGATCCCCGTCCCAGCGGATGCGAAGTTCGGGATAGGCGAACACCCCTTCGGCGCGTTTGACCGGATCGGGCCGCGCGCCGGTATTGACGAAATCCCGCACGGCGTCGCGCAGGTTGGTCACGGATTGGGTGTAGAGGGTTTCGAGGCGGTCCAGCGCCGCCTGTGCTGTCATCTGTTCTGTCATGACTTCCTCTAGCGAAGCTTCGCGGCTTTGGCGAGGCGCCGCCCGTTCAAACCCGATTTCGCTGCATTGCAGCAATTTATGACGGGCGTGCGGTTGCGGATCGGGGCGTGACGGCGCATCTGGCCCGGATGTCTTCTTCCCTTGCGTCAGCGCCCGCCAAGAAGGAGCTCGGCTTCGTCGAGTTCGTCTGCCTCATCGCCCTGATGATGGCGCTGAATGCGCTGGCGATCGATTCCATGCTGCCGGCCCTGCCGCACATCGGCGCCGACCTGAACGTGGCGACCGACAACGACCGACAATGGGTGGTGACGGCCTATCTGCTGGGCTTCGGCGGGGCGCAGCTGTTCTACGGTCCGTTGGCGGATCGGTTCGGGCGAAAGCCTGTCCTGCTGTTCGGCGTCGGCGTCTATGTGATGTTCAGCCTGCTAGCGACCCTGGCGCCGACCTTCGAGACTCTGATCATGGCCCGCGTCGGCCAGGGTCTGGGCAGCGCCTGCACCCGCGTGCTGGCCGTCTCGATCGTGCGCGATCGGTACGAGGGGCGCACCATGGCGCGGGTCATGTCGTTCAGCTTCCTGGTCTTCCTGGGCGTGCCAATCCTGGCGCCGTCGCTGGGACAACTGATCATGCTGGTCGGACCGTGGCGCTGGATTTTCGCCGGGCTGGGCCTGATCGGGGTCGGCCTGATCGTCTGGGCGTCGTTGCGCCTGCCCGAGACGCTGAAGCCCGAGGATCGGCTGCCCATTCAGGTCAAGCGTCTGACGGCGGCCTACAAGATCGCTCTGACCGACCGCACCGCCGTCGGCTACA
This sequence comes from Brevundimonas sp. SPF441, assembly GCF_009661015.1. Lineage (NCBI taxonomy): Bacteria > Pseudomonadati > Pseudomonadota > Alphaproteobacteria > Caulobacterales > Caulobacteraceae > Brevundimonas > Brevundimonas sp. SPF441. The sequence goes on from NZ_WJWX01000012.1 coordinate 57,339, forward strand.
CCCTGGCCATGACGGCGATCACCGGGGCCCTGTTCGGCTTCATCAACTCGTCGCCGCAGATCTTCGCCGACGTCTTTCACGCCGAGGCGGCGTTTCCGGCGGTGTTCGCGCTGATCGCGGGCGGCATCGCCGTGGCCTCGATCGTCAATGCGCGTCTGGTGGTGAAGCTGGGTTCGCGCAAGATTTCGCACACCGCCCTGATCGGCTTCACCAGCATCGCCGCCATTCATGCGGGGGTGGCGATCAGCGGTCATGAATCGATCTGGACCTTTGCGGTGCTGCAGACCCTGACCATGTTCTGTTTTGGCCTGATCGCGGGCAATTTTGGATCGATGGCGATGGAGACGATGGGCAAGATCGCGGGCACGGCGGCCTCGATCCAGGGCTTCATCTCCACCATCGTCGGCTCGCTGCTGGGCTTTGCGGTGGGCCAACAGTTCAATGGCACGACCATTCCGATGTCGGTCGGCTTCACCGTCTTCGGCCTGATCGCCCTGGGTTGGGTGCTGTTCGCCGAGCGGGGACGGCTGTTCCGGGCCCATCACGCGCCGGTCGCCGCCAAGGCTTGATCTTTTTCGCGTTTCCGCGCGTTCTCCGGGCCAATCGTCAAGATCAGCCCAGGAAAACCTCGATGACGCGCAAAGCGCTCGGTCTCGTCTCCGCCCTCGCCCTGGCCGCCGCCATGGGTCTGAGCGCCTGCTCCACCACGACGGGAGGGTCGGCCATGACCCCGCCCGCCATCGCCCCGGCGCCCGGTCCCGAAGCGGTGGACGTCCACACCCACGCCCGGCCCGAGATCGCCCGCGTCGTCGATGTGGCTCTGGATCTGACCGCCGACTTCAACGCCAAGACCCTGGCGGGCACGGCGACCCTGGACATCCTGGCGATCCCGGGCGCCAACGAGATCGTGCTGGATATCCGCGACCTGGACATTCAGGACGTGCGCGACGCGGCGGGTCAGCCGCTGCGCTATCTCGTCGGCGACAATGACGCCGTCCTGGGCCAGCCGCTGACGGTCTATTTCCCGGCCTTCGCCGCCAATGAGCGACGCAAGATCACCATCCGCTATTCCACCCGCCCGAATGCGGCGGCGCTGCAATGGCTGAACCCCAGCCAGACGGCCGGCGGACAGAAGCCCTATCTGTTCAGCCAGGGCCAGGCGATCCTGACCCGCACCTGGGTGCCGACCCAGGACAGCCCCGGCATCCGCCAGACCTATTCGGCCCGCATCACCGCGCCCGAAGACCTGACGGTGGTCATGAGCGCCGATCATCTGACGCCGAACGGCGAGCGGGCCGCAAACGGGATGAAGACCTGGCGCTTCCGGATGGACAATCCGATCCCGCCCTATCTGATCGCGCTGGGCGTCGGCGACATCGCCTTTGCACCGTTCGACGGCCGCACCGGGGTCTGGACCGAGCCCAGCCGCCTGCGCGCCGCCCAATGGGAGCTGGAGCCGACCGCCCAGATGGTGACGGCGGCCGAGAAGCTGTACGGCCCGTATCGCTGGGGCCGCTACGACCTGTTGGTCTTGCCGCCCTCCTTCCCGTTCGGCGGGATGGAGAACCCGAAACTGACCTTCGCCACCCCGACCATCATCGCCGGCGATCGCTCGCTGGTGTCGCTGGTCGCGCACGAACTGGCGCACTCCTGGTCGGGCAATCTGGTCACCAATGCGACCTGGAACGACTTCTGGCTGAACGAGGGCTTCACCGTCTATTTCGAGAACCGGATCATGGAGTCGGTCTATGGCCATGACCGCGCCATGCAGGAGCAGGTGCTGGGCTGGGACAGCCTTCAGGACACGCTGAGGTCCCTGCCGGCGGCGGACACCCGCCTGCATCTGGACCTGAAGGGCCGCGACCCCGACGACGGCATGAACGACATCGCCTATGAGAAGGGCGCCCTGTTCCTGCGGACCATCGAACGCACCGTCGGGCGGGATCGGTTCGACGCCTGGCTGCGCGGCTATTTCGACCGCAACGCCTATCGTCCCATGACCACGGCCATGTTCCTGCAAGACATCCGCGACAACCTGATTAAGGGCGACGCGACGCTGGAAAGCCAGCTGCAGATGGACGCCTGGGTCTATCAGCCCGGCCTGCCGTCCAACGCCGTGGCGCCGGTGTCTCACGCCTTCGAGCCGGTCGATGCGGCCGCCGTCGCCTTCTTCAAGGACAAGGGACCGGCCTCGGCCATTCCGTGGGCGGAATGGAACACCCAGCAGCGCCAGCGCTTCCTGGGCTGGCGTCCCGAGGGCCTGCGGACGGGCGCCGACTGGCTGACGAATGCGCAGCTGGCCGATCTGGAGCGCACGCTGAACCTGGCGAACGAAGGCAACGCCGAACTAACCTTCGCCTGGCTGCAGATCGCCCTGGCCCATCGGTATCAGCCGTCGGTCGCCACGGCCGAGAAGTTCCTGACCAGCCAGGGCCGTCGCAAGTTCGTCCTGCCGCTGTTCCAGACCCTGTGGAACGAGGGCGACTGGGGTCGCGGCAACGCGCGGCGCATCTACGCCGAGGCCCGGCCGCTCTATCACCCGGTCACCAGCGGTTCGGTCGATCAGTTGGTCGGACGGCCATAAGCCTAGAGGTCCACGACCGCCACGCCGGTTTCCTCCGACAGTCGTTCCGCCAGGACGGCGCGGTGGCAGCCGGCGTGGTCGGCCTCGAAGCACAGCAGGGCGACGGGTTTGTCGGCCGCCAGCGCCTTCAGCCGCTCGTACTCGATCTGCGCCTGGGGCTCGGCCAGGTGATCGGCGAAGATGGCGCGCATCTCGTCGACACGGCCCTTGCGCGCCGCGTCACGTCCCGCCTTGGGCGTGCCCAGCCCGCGCAGGTGGACATAGTCGATCCCTTCGGCCTTCAGGCTCTCGCCCAGGATCGTCTTGGAAAAGCCGGCGCGGCGGGATGCGGCGACCGCGCGGACATCGACCAGGGTTTGCACGCCGGCCGTCTTCAACCGCGCGATGACGTCGGCCTGGGTCGCGCCCTCGTAGCCAATGGTGAAAAGCTTCATCTGCCTCAGATGGGCGGCCGCGCGTCGAACGCCAGCGTGACCGTGAAGGCCCGCGTTGCGGTGCGGCGCCCTATCGTCTATCCCGCCGAAACGGATTTCGACTGGAGCTTTCCCCATGGCTGACCTCGCCCCCGGCGTCGTGACCCTCTTCGGAGGTTCGGGCTTTATCGGGTCGCAGGCGGTGCGCGCCCTGGCGCGTCGCGGCTGGCGCATTCGGGTCGCCGTGCGCAACCCGGTCCTGGCGATCGAAATCCAGCCGCTGGGCGATCCCGGACAGATCCAGTTCATGCGCTGCGACATCACCAATCCGGCGGATGTGGCGCAGGCCGTGCGCGGCGCGGACGCTGTCGTCAATCTGGTCGGCGTGCTGCATGACGCAGGCGGCAAGCGCGGCTTCGACGCCGTCCACACCGAGGCGGCCAAGACCATCGCCGAGGCCGCAAAGGCGGCGGGCGTTGAGCGCCTGGTCCAGATTTCGGCCATCGGCGCCGACGCCGCCAGCCCTTCGGCCTATGGTCGCACCAAGGCCCAGGCCGAGGCGGCCGTGCGCGCCGTTTATCCGGATGCGGTGATCCTGCGTCCGTCGCTGGTGTTCGGCGCGGGCGACGGCTTCCTCAATCGCTTCGCCGCCATGGCGACGATGGCGCCGGCCCTGCCGCTGATCGGCGGCGGCGAAACCCGGTTCCAGCCGGTCTATGTCGGCGATGTCGCCGAGGCCATCGCGCGCGGCGTGACCCGCGCGGACGCCGCCGGCCGCACCTATGAACTGGGCGGGCCGAGCCTCTATACCTTCCGCGAGGTGCTGGAGTTGGTGCGTCGTGAGACGGGCCGTGACCGGATGCTGGTTTCGGTGCCCTTCATCGTCGCCAAGCCCCTGGGTTCGCTGCTGCAACTGAGCCGGTTCGTCGGCCTGACCCCGCCGCTGACGCGCGATCAGGTGCTGATGCTGGAAAAGGACAATGTGGTTGCCGCCGACGCGTTCGGCCTCAGCGATCTGGGCATCGACCATCCGGCCGGCATGGCGGCGATCGCCCCGTCCTATCTGTGGCGCTACCGCGTCGGCGGCCAGTTCGCCGAAGCGCCCGCCCACTGAACCCTCCCCATCTGATGCCGCCGCCGGTCGCCTTCGCGCCCGGCGGCGTCTTCTGTTCGGGAACAAAGAGTGCACAGCTTAAGGATGCCGGCCACGCGCCTCCAGTTCTCCTCGACCGATACGCCTGACCTGAACGACGCGCGGGCGTTGTTGGCGCGCGTCTGGGGTCACGCCGACTTCCGGGGGCTGCAGGGGCGGGTGGTCGAGCAAATCCTGTCGGGCGGCGATGTGCTGGCGGTCCTGCCGACCGGCGGCGGCAAGAGTGTCTGCTATCAAATCCCGGCCATCCTGCGTCCCGGACTGGGGCTGGTGGTGTCGCCGCTGATCGCCCTGATGACCGATCAGGTCGAGGCGTTGAAGCAGCAGGGCGTCGCGGCGGCGCGGCTGGATTCCGGGGTGTCGCTGGACGAGCGCTCGGCCATCTGGGCGGCGGCGCGGTCGGGGGAACTGGACCTGCTCTATGTCTCGCCGGAAGGCCTGGCGGCGGGCGCCATGATGGGCCGGCTGGCGGAACTGCCGCTCAGCCTGATCGCCATCGACGAGGCGCACTGCGTCTCGCAATGGGGTCACGACTTCCGGCCCGACTATCGCAACCTGGGTCTGCTGGCCGAGCGGTTTCCCGATGTGCCGCGCATCGCGGTGACGGCGACCGCCGACGCCCGCACGCGCGACGACATCCTGCGCTCGCTGCGGCTGGAAGAGGCGACGGTCTTCGTCGACAGTTTCGCGCGTCCGAACCTGCAACTGTCGGCCGAGCGCAAGGAGAGCGCGTCTCGGGCCAAGACCGATGCGCGGGTTATTGAACTGGTGCGCGAACGGCGGGGCAAGTCGGGCGTGGTCTATTGCGGCAGCCGCGACGGTTGCGACCGCGTGGCGCAGGCCCTGCGCGACGCCGGGACCAACGCCATCGCCTATCACGCCGGCATGGACACGAAAGAGCGCGACCGCCGGCTGGAACGCTTCTTGGCCGAGGAGGGCGCCGTCATGGTAGCGACCATCGCCTTCGGCATGGGCGTCGACAAGGCCGACGTGCGCTTCGTCATCCACGCCGATCCGCCGGGCAGCCTGGAGGCCTATTGGCAGGAGATCGGCCGGGGCGGGCGCGACGGCGAGCCGGCCGAGGGCATCACCCTGTATGGCCCATCAGACATCGCCTGGTCCTTGCGTCGGCTGGACAGCCGCCCGATGGCCGAGGAGGTCAAACAGGTCCAGGTCAGGAAGACCCGCCAGCTGTTCGCCATGCTGGACGGCGCCGTCTGTCGCGCCCAGGCCGTGCGGCGATACTTCGGCGAGCATGACGCCCAGCCTTGCGGCGTCTGTGACATCTGCGGCGACCCGCCCCAGCTTTACGACGCGACCGTCCCGGCCCAGAAGGCGCTGGCGGCGGTGCAGCGCTTGGGCGGCCGGTTCGGGCGCAATCGCGTCGTCGATCACCTGACCGCCCGCACCAAGGATGTGCAGCCGTGGGAGCAGCAACTGTCCACCTGGGGCATAGGGCGCGAGATTTCGCTGAACAGCTGGCGCGAGATCGTCGATCACCTGCTGTTCGAAGGTCTGCTGGCCGAGGATCCTAATGACGGCAAGCCGCTGGTCGGGCTGGGCGATCCCGAGGCGGTGCGCGCCGTCTATCGCGGCGAGCGCCAGATCGAGGTGCGTCGTGCGCCTCTGAGGGCCGATACGGCCCCGCGCCGTCGTGACCGATCGGGCGAAGGGCGCAATGCGGCGCTGGAGACGATGGACGCGGACGTCCGCGCTCGGTTCGAGGCTTTGCGCGCCTGGCGCCGCGACCGCGCCTCGGAACAGCACGTCCCGCCCTATGTCATCTTCCAGGACCGGACGCTGCTGGAGATCGCCCACGCCGAGCCGGGCGACCTGAACAGTCTGGGCGCCATTTCCGGCGTCGGTCAGTCGAAGCTGGATCGCTACGGCAAGGGCGTGCTGGAGGCGCTGGCCGCCCTCTAGAAGGCGTCAGACTTCCGGCTTGGGCGGGGCGGTGATGACTTCGACGTTGTCGTTCAGCAGATAGGACAGTTCCGACAGGGCTGTGGCGCGCTCGGCCGGGTTGGCGGCGGCCTGAACGGCCTGAACCTTCTTGGGCATGTCCTCGGAAATGCCGCGCAGGATGCATTTCAGGTCGCCGTCGGTGCCGCGTTCCTTCAGGATCAGGTGACCCTGCATGTCCAAGGCGGCCAACTGTTCCGCCTGGGCTTTGAAGCCGGTGAAGGCCTGGCTGGTGAAGAAGGCGGCGTCGTCGGCGGCCTTGGCGGCGGCCCAGCCATCGACGACAGCCTTCAGGCTGGCCGAGCGTGAGATGATGTCAGCGAACAGCGGCTCGCCCGCCACCGAGATCGGCGCGCCGGGCGCGGCGGCCGGCTGTTCGGCGGCCAGGGCCACCGAGGGATTGGACATCGCCAGGGCGATCGTGAGAGCAAGGCCGCAGGACATGGAGGTGACTTCCTGTTTCAGCGTCCGCTGGGACGTTGAACCTGAATACGTCCCAGCCGTAAACGAGTGTTTACCCTGTCATTCCCGATGGAGACAACGATGACCCGCGACGCCGCCTGGACCGCCTTCGACCAAGCCGCCGCCGAGGCCGCCTCCGTGCGGATCGTGGATCAGTTCGCCGCCGATCCTGACCGGCTGGCGCGGATGTCGGTCGAGGCGGCGGGGCTCTATCTGGACCTGTCGAAACAGAGCTGGACCAGGGCCGCCTTCGACGCTTGTCTGGACTTGGCGCGCGCCAGCGACGTCGAAGGGCGTCGAGCGGCCCTGTTCGCCGGCGAGGCCGTCAATCTGACCGAGGGCCGGGCGGTCCTGCACCCCGCTCTGCGCGCTGCGCCGGGCGCCGACTTCAAGGCCCTGGGCGAGCCGGTCTCGGCCGAGGTGGACGCCGTGCGGGCGGACATGAAGGCCTATGCCGATGCAGTACGGTCGGGCGCCGAGGCGGGCGCGACGGGCAAGACGTTCGAGGCCATCGTCCACGTCGGCATCGGCGGTTCGGACCTGGGGCCCCGCGTGGTCTGGGACGCTCTGCGCCCGCTGGACCCAGCCATCGACCTGCGCTTCGTCGCCAATATCGACCCGCGCGACATGGCCGAGGCGTTGACCGGCCTCGATCCCGAGACCACCCTGGTGGTGGTCGTCTCCAAGACCTTCACGACCCAGGAAACCCTGGCCAACGCCGAGGCGGCCAAGGCCTGGCTGGCGGCGTCGCTGCCGGCCGAGGGGATGACGAAACACTTCATCGGGGTGACGGCGGCGCCGGACAAGGCGGCGGCCTTCGGCTGCGGCCGGACATTCGCCTTCCGGGACTGGGTCGGCGGGCGCTATTCGCTGTGGTCGGCGGTCAGCCTGTCGTGCGGCATCGCCCTGGGCTGGGACGTGTTCGAACGGATGCTGGCGGGCGCGGCGGAGATGGACGCGCACTTCGTGTCGGCCCCGCTGGAGCGAAACGCCCCGATCCTGCTGGCTTTGGCCCAGGTGTTCAACGTCGATGGCCTGAACCGGCCGGCGCGGACGGTGGCGCCCTACGCCCACGCCCTGCGTCGCCTGCCGTCTTTCCTGCAGCAGCTGGAGATGGAGTCGAACGGCAAGCGGGTGCATCGCGACGGCACGCCGGTGACGCGCCAGACCTGCCCTGTCGTCTTCGGCGAGCCGGGCACCAATGGTCAGCACGCCTTCTTCCAGCAGATCCACCAGGGACCGCAGACCGTCCCGGCCGAGTTTGTGATCGTGGCCAAGACTCATGCGGACGCGCCGGAGGCGCCCCCAGAAGCGCCTTTGTGGTCCAACGCCTTGGCCCAGGGCCAAGCCCTGATGCTGGGCAAGACGACCGAGGCGGCCAAGGCCGAAGGGTTGGCGCAAGGGTTGTCGGAGGAGGAGGCGACGCGCCTGGCGTCCCACCGCACCTTCACCGGCAACCGTCCATCGACGGCCATCGTCATGGATCGTCTGACGCCCGAAACCCTGGGCGCGCTGCTGGCCCTGTATGAGCACAAGACCTTCGTCGAGGGCGTGATCTGGGACATCAACAGCTTCGACCAATGGGGCGTCGAACTGGGTAAGGTCCTGGCCAAGGCGATCCTGAAGGACGTGAACGCGGGCGGCCCCTCGGCGGACCTGGATCCGTCCACGGCGGCCCTGATGACGCGTCTGATGGGTTGACGCGAAAAGGGCCCGTCCTTGCCGGACGGGCCCTGCCGATCAACCTAGAGCGTCAAACGCTTACCAGCGGCGGTCGTAGCGGTAGTCGCGATTGTTGCGATAGTCGCGGCGGTCATAGCGCGAGTCGTAACGGCGGCCGTCGTAGCGGTAGTCGTAGCCCGAGCGGCTGCGGTCGATGCCGTGCTCGCGCTCCCAGTGGCCTTGATTACGGTAGCATTGACCGCCGCGGTAGTATTCGCAGCCCGAGCCGCGGTTGGAGGCCACTGCGCCCAGCGCCGCGCCGGCAAGCGCACCGCCCGCGATGTAGCTGCCGTCGCCGTTGCCATAGATGGCGCCCGCCAGACCGCCCACCGCGGCGCCGATCAGGGCGTTGCGGCCGGTGTTGTCGCGGTCGCGCGATTGCGCGGAAGCTGGAGCGGCCATCAGGCTCAGGGCCACGACGGGGGCGGCGGCGACCGCCGTAATCTTCAGCAGCTTGGACATTTTGGTCTCCTTGTTGGCTTGCCGATCTGCGTTTCCGGGGCGGGAAGGCATCCAGCGTTGAGGCCTTTCTATCGCTCCCAGTTTGAACGACCCTGGAGACGGGCATTCATTTTCGGTTCATTTGTCACAGAGAATTCGCGCGGCGATCCACCGCCGCCGCTTGACGATGACCCTGCCTCTGCCTAACTCCCGCTCGCGTTAGCACTCTCGCTGGTCGGCTGCCAAAACGGCGATCGCAAGAGCGCCGCACACCGTTTCAGAAACGCCCCGATCCGGGGGTTTTAAAGGGAGAAGTCCGATGGCGTTCCGTCCGCTCGGCGACCGCGTGCTGGTCAAGCGCGTTGAAGAAGAATCCAAGACCAAGGGTGGCATCATCATCCCCGACACCGCCAAGGAAAAGCCGCAGGAAGGCGAAGTCGTCTCCGTCGGCCCTGGCGCCCGCGACGACACCGGCAAGGTCAATGCTCTGGAGCTGAAGGCCGGCGACCGCATCCTGTTCGGCAAGTGGTCGGGCACGGAAGTGAAGATCGACGGCGAAGACCTGATCATCATGAAGGAATCCGACGTCCTGGGCGTGCTGTCCTAAGCACCCGACGTCTGACGTTCTTCAATTAATTCATATAGATAGGAGCTGCCCGCATGGCCGCTAAAATCGTACACTTCAACACCGACGCGCGCGACAAGATGCTGCGCGGCGTCAATGTGCTCGCCAACGCCGTCAAGGTGACGCTGGGTCCCAAGGGCCGCAACGTCGTAATCCAGAAGTCCTTCGGCGCTCCGCGCTCGACCAAGGACGGCGTGTCGGTCGCCAAAGAGATCGAGCTGGAAGACGCCTTCGAGAACATGGGCGCCCAGATGATCCGCGAAGTCGCTTCGAAAACGAACGACAAGGCGGGCGACGGCACCACTACCGCAACCGTTCTGGCTCAAGCCATCGTGCAAGAGGGCCTGAAGGCCGTCGCCGCCGGCATGAACCCGATGGATCTGAAGCGCGGCATCGACAAGGCCGTCGGCCTGGTGCTGGAAGAGATCAAGTCGAACTCCAAGCCGGTCTCCAACAACTCGGAAATCGCCCAGGTCGGCACCATCTCGGCCAACGGCGACTCGGAAATCGGTGAGCTGATCGCCCAGGCCATGGCCAAGGTCGGCAACGAAGGCGTCATCACTGTCGAGGAAGCCAAGACCGCCGACACCACCGTCGACGTCGTCGAAGGCATGCAGTTCGACCGCGGCTACCTGTCGCCTTACTTCATCACCAACGCCGACAAGATGGAGGCCCAACTCGAAGAGCCGCTCATCCTGCTGTTCGAGAAGAAGCTGACCTCGCTGCAAGCCATGCTGCCGATCCTGGAAGCCGTGGTGCAGTCGGGCCGTCCGCTGCTGATCATCGCCGAGGACATCGAAGGCGAAGCCCTGGCGACCCTGGTCGTCAACAAGCTGCGTGGCGGCCTGCGCGTCGCCGCCGTCAAGGCTCCTGGCTTTGGCGATCGCCGCAAGGCCATGCTGGAAGACATCGCCATCCTGACGGGCGGCCAGGTCATCTCGGAAGACCTGGGCATCAAGCTTGAGAGCGTCACCATCGACATGCTCGGCAAGGCCAAGAAGGTCACCATCACCAAGGACGACACCACCATCGTCGAAGGCGTCGGCGGCAAGGACGAGATCGAAGCCCGCGTGGCCCAGATCAAGCGCCAGATCGAAGACACCACCTCCGACTACGACAAGGAAAAACTGCAGGAACGTCTGGCCAAGCTGGCCGGCGGCGTCGCGGTTCTCCGCGTCGGCGGTTCGACCGAAGTCGAAGTGAAGGAAAAGAAGGACCGCGTCGACGACGCCCTGAACGCCACGCGCGCCGCGGCTGACGAAGGCATCGTTCCGGGCGGCGGCATCGCCCTGCTGAAGGCCTCCAAGATCCTGGCCGACGTCAAGGGCGACAACGCCGACCAGAACGCCGGCATCGCGATCATCCGTCGCGCCCTGCAGGCTCCGATCCGTCAGATCGCCGAAAACTCGGGCGTCGAAGGTTCGATCGTGGTCGGCAAGGTGCTGGAAAACGGCGACGCTTCGTTCGGCTTCAACGCCCAGACCGAAGAGTACGGCGACCTGGTGCAGATGGGCGTCATCGACCCGGCCAAGGTCGTCCGCACGGCCCTGCAAGACGCCGCTTCGGTGGCCGGCATCCTGATCACGACGGAAGCCGCCGTCGCCGACGCCCCCAAGAAGTCGGGCGGAGCCTCGGCCCCCGACATGGGCGGCATGGGCGGCATGGGCGGCATGGACTTCTAAGTCCAAGCTGACCGACGCTGAAATGCAGAAGGGCGGGGTCGCAAGACCCCGCCCTTTTTCATGTCTCCTCCCTGCGAAGCGGGGAGGGGGACCGCGCGTAGCGGGGTGGAGGGGCTCTTGAAGTCCCACCGATGTCGGAGATGCGGCGCCAGCCCCTCCGTCACGACGGCAAGAGGCATCGCGCCACCTCCCCACGAGGTGGGGAGGAGACAGCGTTCTAGAACTCCGAAATCGCGCCCGGCTTGCGGGACCGCGTCTTCAGCCACATCACGCCCAAGAGGTCCGAGACCGAGGCGCGCAGGCGGCCCCAGTTGGTGTATTTCGACCGACCGACCTCGCGGTGGCGGTGGTCCACGTCGAGGTACTGGTTCTTGAACCCCTCGCGGATCATCAGCGCCGGCAGGTAGCGGTGGATATGATCGAAGTAGGGCAGGCGCAGGAAGACGTCGCGGCGGAAGGCCTTCAGTCCACAGCCGGTGTCGTCGGCGTCGTCGCCCAGCAGTTTGCGTCGGATGCGGTTGGCCCAGATCGAGGCCTGGCGTTTGGCCTCGGTGTCCTGACGTTTGGCGCGACGGCCGCCGACCAGGCCCACGTCGCCGGGGGCGGACAGAAGCGCATCGACCAGGCGGGGCGCATCGGCCGGCGGGTTCTGGCCGTCGCCGTCCATCGTCACCACGACTGGCGCCCGCGCGGCCAGGACGCCGGTGCGAACCGCCCGGCTCTGGCCCGCATTGGTCCCGTGGGCCAGCACGCGCAGCGCCGGCAGTTCGGCCATGGCGGCCGTCAGCTCGGCCAGGGTCGCGTCCTTGGACGCATCGTCCACGAAGATCATCTCGTACGAACGGCCGGCGAAGGCGGCGGCGATCTCGCGCGCCAGAGGCACGGCGGCGCCCGCCTCGTCATGGACGGGAACGACGACGGAGATTTCGGGCGTTTCGGGGGTCATCGGCGCTCCATAGAGGATAACGACGGCTTAGGGGAGACGGCTGACGACGGCGCGGTCCGCGTGTAAGGAGTCTGGAATGAAGACTTTCGATCTGGATGGCCGCATCGCCGGCTGGCGCGGGCCGGTTCTCGCGGCCCTGCTGACGCTGATCGCCGGCCTGCCGGGCCTGCTGCTGCTGCCGCCGCTGGATCGCGACGAAAGCCGGTTCGCCCAGGCCACGTCCCAGATGCTGGAAAGCGGCGACTATGTCGACATCCGCTATCAGGACGAGCCGCGCTGGAAGAAGCCGGTCGGCATCTACTGGATGCAGGCGATCGCCGTGGGCCTGACTTCGGATGTGGAGGACCGCGAAATCGCGCCCTATCGCATCCCGTCTCTGCTGGGCGCCATGCTGGCGGCCTGGGCCGTCGCCTGGGCGGGCTCGGCCATGCTGGGCAGTCGGGTCGGCTTCTTCGGCGGGGCCATCATGGGGGCGACCTTCCTGCTGTCGACCGAGGCGGGTATCGCCAAGACCGACGCCATGCTGTGCGGGGCGACGACCCTGGCCATGGCGGCGCTGGCGCGCATCTATATGGCGACGAAGGCGGGCGAACGACCGATCCGGCTGCACAAGCTGTTGTTCTGGATCGGGATCGGTCTGTCGATCCTGATCAAGGGACCGATCGGGTTTCTGGTCGTGGCCCTGGCGATCATCGCCCTGTCGATCTGGGATCGGAACGTCAAATGGCTTTATCGCCTGGGCTGGGGTTGGGGCCTGCCGCTGGTCGCCCTGATGGTCGGGCCGTGGGCCATCGCCATCACTATCGCCACCGACGGCGGCTTCTGGCGCGAGGCCATCGGCGGGGACCTGGCGCCCAAGATCGCCGGCGCGCACGAAAGCCATTCGGGCTTCCCCGGCATGTACGTGCTGCTGGCGCCCCTGCTGTTCTTCCCTTCGACCCTGTTGTTGCCCGCCGCCGTCTCGACGGGCTGGAGCCGGCGCGCCGAGCCGGCGATCCGGTTCCTGGTCTGCTGGCTGGTCCCGGGCTGGCTGATGTTCGAACTGGCCCCGACCAAGCTGTGGCACTACACCCTGCCGACGTTTGGGGCGCTGGCCCTGCTGGCGGCCGCCGCCCTGGCCCAGCCCATCGGCAAGGTCTCGCGGATCACCGGCGCGGTGCTGGGCGCGTTCGCGGCTCTGCTGATCATCGCCATCACCGTCTATGGACTGACCGTCTACGGCACCTCGACGGCCCAGACCTGGGCGGCGCTGACGGTGGTCATGGCGCTGGCGGCGGGGGCGATGGGGGGCTTCCTTCTGCTGAACCGCGCGCCGGTCGCAGCGCTGGTGGCCTCGCTGGCCTTCGGGATCGTGGCGCACGCGGCTCTGTCGGGCACGATCCGCCAACTGCGGCCCCTGGCCATCGCGCCCCAGCTTGAAAAGGCGCTGGAGGCGGCCGATCTGCACCCGCGTCAGGGCCGCACGCCGGGGCCGGTGGCGATCACCGGCTTCCATGAACCCAGCTTCGTCTTTCTGACCGGGCGCGACACCGACCTGACCGACGCCCAGGGCGCGGCCGAGGCCCTGGCGGAGGGGCGGCCCGCCATCGTCGAGGGACGCGACGCCGACGCCTTCCGTGCAGCTGCGGCGCGTCTGGGCGTGTCGGGTCGCGCGGTCGGGACGGTCAACGGCTACAACTATTCGGCGGGCGATCCGGTCAGCCTGACCGTCTATGCGCCGCCGCCCCGAAACGGGAACGGGAACGGGAACGCCGCAGCGGGAGCCGAGTGATGGGCCGCTTCATCCAGATCGTCGAGGTCGGGCCGCGCGATGGGCTGCAGAACGAAAAGGCGGTGCTTGAGCCCGCCGTCCGCGCCGATCTTGTGCGGCGGCTTGAGCAGGCGGGGGCGAGACGGATCGAGGCCGTCTCCTTCGTCCATCCCAAATATGTGCCGCAGATGGCGGGCGCCGAAGAGGTCATGACCGCCCTGCCGCATGAGGCGGGTCGCAGCCGCATCGGCCTCGTGTTGAATGGCAAGGGCTATGACCGGGCGCTGGCGACCGGGGTGGATGAGGTCAATGTCTCGGTCGCCGCCACCGACGGCTTTGGCCTCAAGAACCAGGGCCTGGCGGTGAAGGATCAACTGGCCATGCTGGGCGAGATCGTCGCCCGCCGCCACAACGCCGAGACCAGCGAGGGCGCGCCGTCGCTGTCGGCCATGATCTCCTGCGTCTGGGGCTGTCCGTTCGACGGCGAGGTGTCGGTCGATCAGGTCGCGGACATGGTCGGCGCCATCGCCGAGATGGGCGTGGGCGAGATCGGTCTGGCCGACACCATCGGCGCGGGCGATCCCTGGGCGGTGACGCAAAAGGTCGAGGCGGCCAGGGCGGCCGCGCCGAATGCGACCCTGCGCCTGCACTTCCACGACACACGCAACACCGGCCTGGCCAACGCCTATGCCGGCGTCGAGGCCGGGATTGACGTGCTGGACGCCTCGGTCGGGGGGATCGGCGGCTGCCCGTTCGCGCCGGGCGCCACGGGCAATATCGCCACCGAGGACCTGGTCTATATGCTGGCGCGGGCCGGGTTCGAGACCGGCTATGACCTGGACGCCCTGATCGCGACGGCGCGCTGGATCGGCGAGGCCATCGGCCGGCCGGCGCCATCTGCGCTCAGCCGGGCAGGTGGATTTCCCAAGGCTTGAACCTTTGTGGCGGCGTTTCGAAAACGGCGCTAAATCAGGGTGAACAGGCGTAGCCGTTGGACCGGCTGCGAAGAGGACCGTCCATGCTGCTCGCCATTCCGCTGCTGCTGATCCCGGTGGTGCTCTACAATATCGTGGTGCTGTTCGGCGCGCCGAGCGGGGCGGGGATCGTGCAGGCGGACGTGCTGCTGCGCGATCCGCTGTTTTCCGTCACCATGACCTCGGGCGCGCAATGGACGATCGGGTCCGGCGACCTGATCCTGTTTCTTGGCCTGATCCTGCTGTTCTTCGAGCTGGTGAAGTCCACCTCCAGCCAGCGGATCGCCATCATCAATCACGCCCTGTCGATGATCCTGTTCATAGGCGTGCTGGTGGAATTCCTGCTGCTGCCGGGGTTCGCGACCTCGACCTTCTTTCTGATCGTGATCATGATCCTGCTGGACGTGCTGGCCGGGTTCATCGTGACCATCATCGCGTCGCGCAAGGATTTCGATTTCGGCGGGGCATGAGCTGAACGGCTCTCCCCAACAACGGGCTCAAGTAACGAAGCGCGATAGCCCCTAAGAAAAAGCCGTGAAGATCAGGGCGACGACAACGACGTCGAAGGCTTTGGCGGCGAGGGCGAAGACGGCGGGCATGGGCGGGTCCGGCTGAGAGCGTTCTGCCTCGTCCCCAGCAAACCCCGTGCCGCCCGAGCGGGGTCAGCTCAGATGTCGGTCTTGGCGGTCTTGCCCGTTTTCGGACGACGCTCGGCCGCGCCCGAATATTCGGCTCCGAGGTAGGCGGAGCGGGCTGCATCTAGCACCGGCGGGCCGCCGCGCAGGCCGCGTTTCTGCCCGCTCTGGCCCATCTGCTGGGCCACGAAGGCGGCGGCGCCGGGCTCGGGCGTCGGCAGGACGGCAGCTCTTGCCGGGGCCGGTTGGGGTTCGGCGATCTCAGGCGCATCGACGGGGACCAGGGCGCGCGAGGCGGATCGGGCGCGCCGCTCGCGCTCGCGGCGTTCGCCTTCGCGGCGATCCACCCGGTCCGGTCCGCCGACGGCCTGGATCCGGTCGGTCATTTGCCCTTGCCGCCCGCCAGCTTTTCGATCTGACGGCGCATCTCGTCCATCTGGCGACGCATTTCGTCCAGGGCGTCAGGCGCCTCGGGCGGCGGGGCCGGCTCGGCCTTGTCATCCGACGCGGCAGGCGTCGGCTCGGCGCGGGGATAGGTGAAGGCCGGGAACATCTGCATGGCGCGCTCGAACATCGCCATATTGGCCCGCGCGGCGTCCTCCATCAGGGTCGCGCCCGCGCCAGTGCCGAAGGCGCGGCCCATCTGACTGGCGAACTGTTCCTGCTGACGACCGAAGTTGGCCAACGACATCTCCAGATAGGAGGGCAGGACGCCCTGCATCTGGCCGCCGTAGAAGCCGATCAGCTGTCGCAGGAACTGAACCGGCAGCAAGGCCTCGCCCCGGCTCTCTTCCTCGAAGATGATCTGGGTCAGGATCTGGCGGGTCAGGTCGTCGTTGGTCTTGGCGTCATAGACGACAAACTCGGTCCCCTCGCGCACCATGGTCGCCAGGTCTTCCAGCGTCACATAGGCGCTGGTCCGCGTGTTGTAGAGCCTGCGGTTCGCATACTTCTTGATGACGACCTGAGCGCTGTCGCCGGTCTTTCCACCCTTGGTCTTTTCGTCAGCCACGCTTGTTCTCGCGATGTTGCAACGCGTCACTATCCTCCGTTGCGACGCGATGCGCCAGAGGGGGAGAAAACCGCGGGGAACGGACGGTTGATCAGTGGCTCATGGCCGGGGCCAGCACGACGCCGACCAACACAGCGGTCCAATGCACGGTCGCCCCGGTGACGACGAACCCGTGCCAGATGGCGCGGCGGAACCTCACGCGCGGGCTGATGAAGACGAAGACGCCGGCGGTGTAGATCAGGCCGCCGATGACCAGCAGGGCCAGGGCGACGGGATGGACGGTCTCGACCATCGGCTTCAGTGCCGCCACCGCCAGCCAGCCGAAGACAACGTAGACGCCGCTCCAGAACTTGTCCGAGATGCGCGGCGCGAACAGCTTCACCCCCGCGCCCAGGAAGGCCAGGATCCAGATCAGGGTGGTGAAACCGATGGCCCACAGACCCTCGAACCGCTGAGTGGTGAAGGGGGTGTAGCTGCCGGCGATCATCAAAAAGATCGCCGCCTCGTCCAGTCGCCGCAGCACGGGGCGCGCGGCGCAGGGGTTGGTCCAGTTGTAGATGGTCGAGGCCGTCAGCATGCCGACGAGGCACAGGGCGTAGATGGCTGTCGCCATCACGCCGCCGATCCCCGCATAGACCCCGGCCAGACCCGCCAGGATGATGCCGCCGACCGCCGCCAGCATCAGGCCGACGACGTGGACCCACAGATCCGCCAGCTTTTCCGCGCGCGTCGGATAGTGCTCGATCATGTCCAGCTCGTCCGGCGTGCAGACGTGGGTGACAAGACGTTTCAGCGTGCGCAGCATGGACCTTCCAATCCGTCGATCGTCTCTATCGTTCCCCGACAATGCGCCGACAGGGTGACGATTGGCTGAATCGCGCCCTGTCCATGTCGTCGCAGGTGACGAACGCGCTGCAATGCGGCAAAACGGTCACGCCGAGTTATTCTCCAAAGAGTGAAATCCCATGACCGACGTCGTCATCGTTTCCGCCGCGCGCACCCCGGTCGGCTCCTTCCTGGGCGCCCTGTCGTCGCTTCCGGCGTCCAAGCTGGGGGAGATCGCCATCAAGGCGGCGCTGGAACGGGCTGGTGTTTCCGGCGACGAGGTCGATGAGGTGATCCTGGGTCATGTGCTGCAGGCCGCTGCGGGTCAGGGCCCTGCGCGCCAAGCCGCCGTCGGCGCGGGCGTTCGAAAGGAAGCGGCCGCCTGGAGCCTGAACCAGATCTGCGGCTCGGGTCTGCGCGCCGTCGCCATCGCCGCCCAGCAGATCGCTCTGGGCGACGCCAGGATCGTCGTCGCCGGCGGGCAGGAGAGCATGAGCCAGGCGCCGCATGCCCAACAGCTTCGCAACGGACACAAGATGGGCGACGTCGCCCTGGTCGACACCATGGTCAAGGACGGTCTGTGGGACGCCTTCAACGGCTATCACATGGGTCAGACGGCCGAGAACATCGCCGAAAAATGGTCCATCAGCCGCGAGGCGCAGGACGAATTCGGGCTGGCCAGCCAGCACAAGGCCGAGGCGGCCCAGAACGCCGGCAAGTTCGATGACGAGATCACGCCGGTCGTCATCCCCGGCCGCAAGGGCGATGTGACGGTCGACAAGGACGAATACATCCGCCACGGCGCGACGCTTGAGTTGATGCAGAAGCTCAAACCCGCCTTCACCAAGGACGGCAGCGTGACCGCCGCCAATGCGTCCGGGCTGAACGACGGGGCCGCCGCCCTGGTGCTGATGAGCGCCGACGAGGCGAAGGCGCGCGGGCTGGAGCCGCTGGCCCGCATCGCCTCCTACGCCACCGCCGGCGTCGATCCGTCGATCATGGGGACCGGCCCGATACCGGCGTCGAAGAAGGCGCTGGAGAAGGCGGGCTGGAGCGTCGCGGATCTGGATCTGGTCGAGTCCAACGAAGCCTTCGCCGCTCAGAGCCTGTGCGTGGTCAAGGAACTGGGTCTCGACCAGGCCAAGGTCAACGTCAACGGCGGCGCCATCGCCATCGGCCACCCCATCGGCGCCTCGGGCGCGCGCATCCTGACGACGCTTCTGTTCGAGATGAAGCGCTCGGGCGCGAAAAAGGGTCTGGCGACCCTGTGCATCGGCGGCGGCATGGGCGTGGCCATGTGCGTCGAGCGCGCGTGATCCGATAATAAGAAAAGGGGCGAGGTCTCCCTCGCTCCTCAAATCTTAATCCGCCGCCGGATATTCGAACGGATCGCTCGGCGTCGGCTGGGTCGGCAGCGGCATGCGGGGCAGGGGCTCGTCGCGGTTGGCGGCGTTCAGCAGGAAACTGGCCAGAATGACGGCCGCCTGACGCAGGTCCTCGGCCTTCAGGTGGTCATAGCTGTCGATGCTGGTGTGGTGCAGGCGGCTGGAATAGTCGAGCGGGTCTTGGATGAACTGATATCCCGGCACGCCGACGGTCTGCATATAGACGTGGTCGGTGCCGCCCGAATTTCGCAGCGAGACGGTCGTCGCACCCATGCTGGCGAACGGCGCCAGCCATTCCTGGAAGATCGGGGCGGCGGCGACATTGCCCTCGGCGTTGATGCCGCGGATCTTGCCCGAGCCGTTGTCCAGATTGAAATAGGCGACCAGATCGCGATAGCCGGCGCGCGGCTCGATCGGCCAGCGGCTGCGCCAGGTGCGGTTGTCCGGCAGGCCCGCCAGCGCCGGGTCGTTCGACGGCGCGCGCGTCGCCAGATGACGGTCCACATAGGCCAGCGAGCCCAGGATGCCTTGCTCCTCGCCGTTCCACAGGGCGAAACGGATGGTGCGCTTTGGCTTGACGTTGAGCGCCTTCAGGATGCGGGCGGCCTCCATGACCACCGCGCTGCCGGCGGCGTTGTCGACCGCGCCGTCCGAGGCGACCCAACTGTCCAGATGGGCGCCCGCCATGACGTATTCGGTTCCGCGCGCCGTGCCGGGGATGTCGGCCAGGATGTTGTAGGCGTTGACGTCCTCGTCGTGGAAGCGGACCTCGCTCATCAGCTCCAGCGTCGGCGGCGCGTCGGTCAGGGCGAGACGCGCCAGACGGCGATAATCCTCGGCCGCCAGTTCCATCCCCGCCAGCTTGGGCGTGGCCCCGACCTGATAGGTGTAGCCCGTGCCGTGCAGCAGCCCGCCGTCACGCTGGGAAATCCGCACCCAGGCCAGAGCGCCCTGTTCGGCCAGGAAGGCGTCCAGCTGATTGGCGAAGTTCGCGGTCTTCAGCGAGCGTTCGATGGCGGCCGGCGAATGCTGGGGCTGATTATAGGTGTTGCGCTCGGCCAGTTCGGCGCTGGTCCAGCGGCGGAAGGCCGGCTCGGTCGGCTCCGATCCCGTGCCCGGCTGGGACAGCATGACGATCTTGCCCGACAGCTTGCCGCGCCATTTGTCGAAATCCTCAACCTTGGAGATCGGGGCGATGATCACGCCGCCGCTGATCACGCCATTGGTCGAGGGCGTCCAGGCCACCGGGATGGCGCGCAGATCCAGCGGGCGCGGCGCGGTCATGCGGGCGCTGGAGCGGACGATGGACCAGCCCCGGCCGAACTCGAACCCTTCGGCGCGCACGTCGGACAGACCGTAGTCGCGGAACTGCTGCTGCGCCCAGCGTTCGGCCTCGCGCATCTGTGGCGAGTTGGTCATCCGCCCGCCGATCCGGTCGGTCAGATAGGCGGCGGTCTGCATCACCTGGCTGTGGTTCAGCCCCTGGTCGATGATGCCGTTGACGGCGACGCGGTCCACCGACTGGGCGGCGACCGGCGTGGCGAGAAGAGCGGCGGCGGAGACTAAGGCGAGCAGACGCGACATGGATTTCCCCAAGAAAGCCCGATGGCTGAACAGGGGCGCATCTGATGTGATCCGGTTGCGGAGTGCAAACCGCAAACGGCGTTCAGGCCGCGACGATCAGCCCCATGTTCGCCCGCATCGTCACCCCCAGGGGCCGCGCGGCTCCGTCGGGGTGGTCGGGACGCCGGTGGTCGTGAAACCGGCGGCCGGGCGCGGCTGGGTCAGGTCCGGCGTGCGGGGGCGCGGCTGCATGCCCAGCTTCGCGCCCAGCTCCATCAAGGCCCGGACGCGGTTTCCCGTCGCCGGATGGGTCGAGAACAGATTGTCCGCGCCACGGCCCGCCAGCGGATTTATGATGAACATCTGACCCGAGGCTGGATTGCGCTCGGCCGTCTGATTGGTGATCCGCCTCGCGTAGGCGTCGATCTTCTGCAGGGCCGAAGCCAAGGCCTGGGGATCACCGGCGATTTCGGCGCCGACGCGGTCGGCCTCATATTCGCGGCCCCGGCTGATGGCCATCTGCACCAGACCGGCGGCCATGGGCGCCAGCAGCATCAGGGCGATCGTCCCGATAATGCCGCCCGGCCGCTCGCGGTCGTTGCCGCCGAAGAACAGGGCGAAGTTGGCGAGCGCGGCGATGGCGCCGGCGATGGTCGCCGTCACCGTCATGATCAGGGTGTCGCGGTTCTTCACATGGGCCAACTCGTGCGCCATCACCCCGCGCACTTCCTCGCGCGTCAGCATATCCAGCAGGCCGGTGGTGGCGCAGACGGCGGCGTTCTCGGGATTTCGGCCCGTGGCGAAGGCGTTGGGCTGATCATTGGGGATGATGGCGACCTGCGGCTGGGGCAGGCCCGCGTCGCGGGCCATCTGGCGCACGTCGGCGACATAGTTGCGGACCACGGCGTTGGGGTGCTGCTCGTCGACCGGCTGGGCCCGGTACATCTTCAGCACGATCTTGTCGGCGTTCCAGTAGCTGAACAGATTCATCCCGCCCGCGAAGAACAGGGCGATCGCCATGCCGGTCGCGCCGCCGATCAGATAGCCGACCCCTGCGAACAGGGCCGTCATCGCCGCCAACAGAATGAAGGTCTTCAGATGGTTCATCGCGGTTCCATTCCCGATCCGTCTGGCGTCACGGGCTTGAACCTCTATTTGAGAGAAGGCGCATCAAGCCTCAAGGGAGCCGCCCTGTGACCGAACATCCCACCCTCGCGCCGGATGACGCCGACGAAACGCCGGCTGCAGCGCCCGTCTTCAATGCCGACGTGCCCCACGCCACGCCTGAACGGCCGCTCAGCGAGGCCGCGCGCCGCGCTCTTCAGGAAGCGGCGGATCGTCGCGCGGCGGAAACGACCGTGCAGGCGGACACGGAATACGGCGGTCCGACCGGTCCCGAACCGACCCGTTTCGGCGATTGGGAAAAGAAGGGTCTGGCGGTCGATTTCTAAGCCGTCGAGCGTGCTGCGACGGGCGCAAAGGTTAACCACGCCTTAAGAAACAGGCGCCGGACTTGCCAGTGTCGGGACAACTCAGAGGAGTCTGTCCCGTGACGATACAGTCGATACTTACCGCCGCGTCGGCGGCTCTGCTGCTCTCCGCAGCGCCCGCTCTGGCCGGTGGTCCCGGTCACGGGGGTTATGGCGGCGGCCATCCCGGCGGCGGCTGCGGCGGGGGATGCGGCGGCGGCGGTCACTATGGCGGCGGCAACTACAACGCCAACCACAACGTCAATGTTGACGTGAACGGCGGCGCCTACGCCAATGCCAATGCCAACGCCTATGCGAGCGCCTCCAGCTACGCGGCGAGCAGCGCCCGGTCCTATTCCAGTTCGTCCAGCTTCCAGCGCGGCTATGTCGGCGGCGGCACGACCTACGTCGGAAGCGGCGGCTATTCGGACGGCTATTACGGCGGCGGCTATGTCGGCGGCGTCAGCGCGACCTCGGTCCTGGTCGGTCGCCCGCCGGTCAGCGCCCCGGTCGGCTATCCGGTCTATGGGTTCGGCCGTGACTACATCGGCTGGCGTCCGTATCCGGGCCGTCCGGCCGACTGCAACTGCCGTCCGCCCGTTCGCCCGCCGGTTCGCTACGAACACCGCTATGAGCAGCGTTACGAGCAGAGCTACGTCGATCAGCCGCCGGTCTATGTCCAGGCGCCGCCCGTCCAGATCGCGCCGCAGCGCATCTATGTCGCGCCTTCGCAGGTCAGCATGGCGCCGCCCCAGATCGAGATGGGACCGCCCACCTATATCGAACAGCCGCCCATCTATGTGCAGGCGCCGCCGGTGAACATCGGCCCGCAACGCGTTCAGGTGGCTCCGTCGCAGGTCAACCTGGCCCCGGCCCAGGTCGATGTCGGCCCGCCCGTCTATGTCGATCAGGCCCCCGTCTATGTGCAGTCGGCGCCCGTCAACATCGGTCCGCAACACATCCAGGTCGCCCCGGCCCAGGTCAATGTCGCGCCCGCCCAGGTCGAGGTCGGCGGCCCGGTCTATGTCGATCAGTCGCCGGTCTATGTGCAATCCGCGCCGGTCAATGTGGCCCCGGCTCAGGTCTATGTGGCGCCGCCGGAAGTGAACAC